>CAUJFR010000074.1 GCA_963169885.1 Bacteroidota bacterium | reverse complement strand
TCCGTAAAGCCGGTAGCAAAGACCGTGAAATTATTCATGACCGTGAATACCGGATGCGCAACCGCCGTGTGGAAAAACCATCTAACCTCAGTACCAACTGGTGGATCGTGGATATCGGTTTCTCCAACTACACCGACAATTCCAATTATGTAAATTCCGCCTTTGACGGCTTTACCGCCAGCGGTATTACCAAAGACGACCTGGTAGCCAGGGCTGGTAAATCACGTAATGTGAATCTCTGGTTCTTCATGCAAAAGCTGAATATTGCCAAACATGTGGTGAACCTGAAATATGGTATGGGACTGGAGCTGAACAACTATCATTTTGAGAACGACAAACTCCTGTTTTCTAAAAACCCCACCCTGATCAGCGAAGGCACTACTTCCTTCAAGAAAGTAAAACTCGCGGTAGACTACCTGACTGTACCCATCATGCTCAACATCAATTTCACCCCGAACCGTAAAAGCGGATTTGGCATCAGCGGAGGTGTGAGTGCCGGTTACATGTATTCCGCTCGTTTTAAAACAAAAGTGGATGGTGACAAAAATAAAGTGAGGAGTGATTTTGACCTGGAACGATTCAAATTGTCCTATATCGGGGAATTAACCCTTGGACCCGTGAAACTGTATGGCAGTTATGCCATGAACAATATGTGGGATAAGAGTCTTGATATGACCCCATATACGCTGGGTTTCCGCTTCAGCAACTTTTAAGAATTTCTCATCTTCATACATTACCGGCCTGTTCCCAGGCCGGTTTTTTTATTTTCCTAAGCAGGTTTACCGGGTAAAAGGCCCCGTAAATTTTCTAAACGGGCTGTTAAATTGAAACAGACAGGTACTATAGTTATCCACCAACGGAAAATAAAAAATCTGGCACTCCGTTTGAACGGTAGGACGGACCACCTTTTATTTTTTTAAAGCCATGGATCAATGCTGCTCCCACCTGGCGGCGGGTTACAACCGGCTTTATTGAAAACACTAATGGACATGAAACAAATCGTATTTCTTCTTTCCGCATTTTTGGGCAGCAGCCTTACAGCAACAGATTATCACAGCTCCAGGCCAATTACCAACAATAAGCGGTTCTCGGCAAATGCTGGTCCGGTTGGACGGGTGTCCATTATGATCGATAAATCAGACTATGAACTTACCGTGTATGACGAAGAGGGCTGGTATGCCACCTACCCGGTAGTATTCGGGAATAACAGTCTTGAGGACAAAAAAATGGAAGGGGATAAAAACACACCGGAAGGCAGTTTCCGGATTACCACCAAAAGGGTGCATGATAAATGGTGCCGGTTTCTGGCAATAGATTATCCCACGAAAGAAAGTATCGAAAAATTCAAGCGGCGGAAACAAAACGGAGAAATACCGGCCAATGCAAAAATCGGTGGCGGTATTGGTATACATGGCGTCTGGCCACACGAAGATTTTGTGATTGACCGCTATAAGAACTGGACCCTTGGCTGTATCTCCATGAAGAATGAGGATGTAAAGGACCTGTACCAGTATATCGGATCGGGAACCCAGGTCACCATACGCAAATAAGCAACGATTAACCCTGACGTTGATTTTGCAACAGGAAAGAACCTGTTGTCTCTTTCCATCGTTCCGGATCTACCATTAGCAGGGATTCATGACCTGCTTCCTCATAGCCCACCAGGTTTTTATGGTTTCCGGGAATGGCTTTATAAATCCCATCAATTTCTGATTTCAATACATATGTATCCTTTGCGCCATATTGCAGCAAAACCGGGCAATTGATTTTCTTCGCATAATTTACCGTAGAATGTCCATAGCCATTGAAACCACTTTCTATGCCGATCCATCCGGTTACCAGAAATGCAAATGGTTGCTGAGGAAAGCCTAATACACGGGCCCTGGCTTTGAGATGTGACTGCAATGATTCAAATGGCAATTCCATAATGATTCCTGCAGGCTGTACTGCGCCAACCGCCACTGAACGGGCCACTACTACGGCTCCCATCGATACACCCCATAAGAAAATGGATTTTTCCCCTTTTGACTGAATGTAATTATAAGCCAGTTGCACTTCTTCCGTTTCCTTCCGTCCGATGCTGGTTTTCTGCCCGTCACTGTTCCCATGCGCCCTCAGATCAACCAGCATCACCCGGTAACCCATGAGCCGGAAAGTAGCGGCCTCCCGAACCATATAGCTTTTACTGGCACTCAGTCCGTGAAACATGATCACTGTGCCCCGGGCCAGGGAATCTGGTTCGCCATACCAGGCATCCACCCAGTTTCCGTTGGAGCGCATTAAGCGTACCGTATCGTAGGAAAAGGAAGGGGTTTGGCGTATAACCGATTTGGGAAATTTTGGCCCGGTAAATAGTTTCCAGGTTTTACGGAAAATATTCCCCGAAGAATGACTGCCCTGTAAAGAGGGATCATTATAAAAATGGGTCAGCCGGTGAGCGTAGATCGCGGCACTGATATTAAAGAGCACCAGCTGGAAAAGCAGGACCCATCCGATCCAACGGAACAAGGCGGGTAAGCGGCGGCTGGACTTTTTTTCTTTCATAAGGTGCTGTTTCCGGCAAGCGTTATCCGCCAAAAATAATTTTTACCCGCCACAGAAACGACTATTTACCTTCTTTTTTATAACCAGCAGAAAAAACAGGGGCAACTGGCTCAGAGTTTACCCTTTTTAATCTCGTCCACGACACCCGGATCCAGTAAGGTGGACGTATCGCCCAGGTTCTCCATTTCCCCTTCCGCAATCTTCCGCAGGATACGCCGCATGATCTTACCGCTTCTTGTTTTGGGCAGTCCGGGTACAAACTGGATTTTATCCGGTTTGGCAATGGGACCGATCACGCGGGTGACGGTCTGCAGGATATCCTGGCGGGTCAGGTTTTCATCTCCATGTACATGTTCAAAGATGACGTAGGCGTAAACTCCCTGTCCCTTGATATCATGCGGATAACCCACGACTGCACTTTCCACCACACCGGCGTGCATATTGATCGCATTTTCCACTTCGGCAGTGCCAAGCCGGTGTCCGCTCACATTCAATACATCATCCACCCGGCCGGTAATACGGTAATTGCCCTCTTCATCGCGATAGGCACCATCGCCGGTAAAATATAATTCCGGATAGGCCGAGAAATAATTCAGGCGGCAACGTTCATGATCACCATACGTAGTGCGGATTATAGATGGCCAGGGGTGCCTGATGCAAAGATTCCCGCTTACATTATTCCCCTCGATCTCTTTTCCGTTTTCATCCACCAGCATCGGATCCACACCTGGTAACGGAAGTGTGGCATAAGTGGCTTTTGCCGGTGTAATGCCTGCCATATTCGAAATCAGAATACCCCCTGTTTCCGTCTGCCACCAGGTATCAACGATCGGACATTTTCCTTTTCCGATATTCTCATCATACCAGTTCCAGGCTTCCTGGTTGATGGGCTCGCCCACTGTACCCAGTACTTTCAGGCTGTCGAGTTTATGGCCGTGAACATGACCCAGGCCAAATCCCATCAGGGAACGGATAGCAGTTGGAGCCGTATACAGGATATTGACTTTGTATTTATCAATGATATCCCAGAAACGACCTGCATCAGGCCAGGTAGGTATGCCTTCAAACATCATGGTCGTGGCACCGGCCGCCAAGGGTCCGTATAATATATAACTATGCCCCGTGATCCAGCCAATATCGGCGGTACAGAAATGAATATCGCCGGGTTCGTACTGAAACACATTTACAAAAGAGTAGGCAGTATATACCATATAGCCGGCACAGCTGTGCACCACCCCCTTGGGTTTGCCGGTTGAGCCAGATGTATATAAAATAAATAAGGGATCCTCGGCATCCATTTCTTCCGCGGGGAAAGTAACCTTTCCTTCCTGCTCCACCTGGTGTTCGGCATGTTCCATTTCATCTTCCCACCACACGTCGCGGCCTTTGATCATGGAGACGGGGGTTCGTGTGCGGGTGTACACAATTACTTTTTTTACGGTACGATTGCCGATCAGGGCATCATCGATCACACTTTTCAGGGGAATATCTTTATTGCCCCGGTAAGCGCCATCACACGTTACGATGAATTCAGCATTCGCATCATACAGCCGGTCAGCAATACTCTGTGCAGAGAAGCCACCAAAAATCACACTATGAATAGCGCCGATACGGGCACAACCCAAAACCGCATAAGCGAGTTCCGGCACCATTCCCATATAAATACAAACACGGTCCCCTTTCTTCACCCCGTTGTTCTTTAATACCTGAGCAAACTGACAGACGCGTTTGTGCAGCCGGTTATACGTAACCACCCTTGTTCTTTCTTCCGGGTTATTGGGTTCCCAGATAATGGCGGGCTTATCCCCCATTTTTTCGAGGTGACGGTCAATACAATTTTCAGTGATGTTCAGTTTCGCCCCTTTAAACCACTCTGTTTTGGGTTCACTGAAATTCCAGTCCAGCACTTTGTCCCACTTCTTGCGCCAATAAAAACCTTCCGCTACTTCACTCCAGAATCCTTCCGGATCCTCCTTGCTTTTTTTATAGGCATCCTGGTATTGTGCTGCACTTTTAATCTGGTAGGGGTATGACATAGCGATCATTTTTTGATGGACTAAAAGTAAAGAAAGATCAACAGTGGTCTTGCTTTTTATTTGCTAAATAGGTATATTTGTGCTAAACTGGTATAGCTGACCGGTTTTTATCCTTTTATGAAACAGATTGCCTGCCCCAAATGCAAGAGTGAAACACTCATTAAAAGCGGAATTGTCAAAGGGAGACAACGGTTCCGCTGCAAAGACTGCCATTATTTTTTTACGGTACTCAAAGAAGGTAAAAACATCGATCCGTATTATGTGATCAAAGCCCTTCAGTTATATATCGAAGGAGTCACCTATCGTGAAATTGAACGCATTCTCGGTATCAGTCATGTATCGGTGATGAATTGGGTAAAGAAATACAATATTAAAGCCCCGGAAAACTATGAATACCGGCCTACCTATAAAGTATTAAATCATACAGAGCTCATAGAGTATTTCAAAGAAAAGGACAGTCTTAAAAGTTCAGGCTGCATGATCACCGAGCTGGGCGATAAATTT
>CAUJFR010000073.1 GCA_963169885.1 Bacteroidota bacterium | reverse complement strand
GGTGGCAAGATCAAAGAAGGCAAGGGAGATAAGACCGGGGCGGCAAAGGATTTTGCTGAGGCCTGGGATAAGGGCTATGCCGGTGAAGGACGGGAAGGTGCAAAGAACGCCTCCGTAGCAAAAAAACCAGCACCACCAAAGAAGCCATCCAAAACAAAAGGAGAAGAAAAAAGAGATAAACTGGCTCAATGGGAAGGTCATTACGAAGCCGACGCCGTGAGTGCCCGTTCCGGTGAAACCGCCAAAGAAGCAAACACCACATTTGGGAAAGACCTGGCGCAAACTACGATCAACCTGCAAACCCTTGCCTGTGCCAAAGAGTTTTCGATGGACATCAGCAAATCGGGCAATATTACCGGTAGTGGTAAAGTGATGTATGTATACCAGGGATCAGCAGGTGGTCCGGTAACCGGGATGTCTCCGGCTCCGCTTACCGCCCTGTACGGAGGATTTGGCACCAATCTTAAGGATGGGTTCCAGCTCCGTGACTGGAGTTTTACAGGTACCGTGGACGAAGAGGGCAATGTGGAAATTTCGGGTATGCCTTCGGGTGACCTTGATCTGTACAATGTAGGCGAATGGCAAAAGAAAAAAACCTGGTCCCCCTTTCCGCCCGATGCCGCTGGGGCTGCCATGAAAGGGCCCTTCCACATGAAAATTGTGAATGATGAAAAAATGGGCCCCGTGATCAAAGTAGACCAGTGGCTGGAACTTGGAGACAAACTTATACGCCGTGTACATTACCGCGCCTATATCTACCGTAGTGAAACCGATGTGACTCCGGATTGCAAAACGCTCGGGGCCGACCCGGTAGCTAAATGCCCGGCTACTGAGTTCATTAAAACAAAAGTATCCTTCAATCCCCGGGAAAATATCAGTATTGAGCAGTCGACCACCTATGCACCCGGACAAGAGGCCCAACAGGAAATGGCGGTGAATATTGTTGCAGAACATGATTTCGGTCCGTTTACCGGCGAAGCCGAATTTCACCAGGATGGCAGTTATGAATTTTCTATCGGTGTTGGGGTGGATACCGAATCCCTGACGCATGGCGGCCCATTCAAGTTGAGTGAAAAACTCGCACTCGTTTATGACAGTAAATGTGGCTGGGGTGTAAAAGCCAGTGCCGGGGCTGAGATGGAAGGACTGGATACAAAAGCGGGTGTTTCGGTGGAAGGAGTGATATTCTTCAACAAGGGGATGTAGAGCTTAGTTGACAGTAACAGGTTTAAAGGTTGACAGGTTTACAAGTTGACAAGGAGCTGCTCTTAGAAGATACCTTGTCAACCCGTCAACTTATCAACTTGTAAACCTATCAACCTATCAACTTGCCTTCACCCTGATATTCTTGTAAAACACTTTACTTTTCGGATCATGGCCCTGCAAAGCAAAAGTGCCGGAGTTAAGTAGTCTTTCCTTCATACCCTCCGGACGCTCCACATTATCCGGTTCAGTATAATCCACTACCTGTTTGTTATTGATGGATGTGGTGACGTGCTTTCCTTGTACCACAATATGAATCGTGAACCACTCATCATCCTTCACATAGGTTTCTTTCACATCCTGGATGGCATAGAGACTGGCCGTGCGGCGCCAGTCGGATTGTGAATTATTAACCTGTACTTCGTATCCTTTCTTTGGCCAGCCACTTTCCTGGTATTGTGTATGAAAATAAATCCCGGAATTGGAACCTGGCCGGGTCATTACATCCACTTTCAATTCAAAATTTTTGAAATTATGGTCCCCGATCGGTCCGTCATAAAAAAGATGGGCCACATTGCCGTTCACCACGATCATGCCGTCTTCAATTTTAAAGGAAGCAGCATTATTGCCCACTTTCCAGCCATCAAAGGATTGCCCATCGAATAGCTCCACCCATTTTTCTTTATCGGGCTGAAAGGAACTGAACAGGAACAGGATGGCAAGGGTGGCGAGGGTGAGTGTGGGTTTCATGGAATTAAGGTAAGGAATTTTTGATTGGTGTAGTTGGAGCCTGTCTGTATCACCCTTCGACACGCTCAGGGTGACAAAGGGCACTGTCATGCTGCCTGCCCCGCCAAATGCGGGGAGCCTGCCGAAGCATTGCCTAAGGGCGCTTCACCACCGGCGCATTATCCTTCCACCTCCACAAATGCACACAGGCATAGGTACGGTAAGGACTCCATTTCGCAGAAACCTTCAGCATTTTCTCCCGCAGTTGCTTTTTATCACTGTTATCCAGTTTGTACAACTTAATCATGGCATTCTGTATTCCCAGATCATCTACGGCAAATACATCTTCACGACCCAGGGCAAACATGAGCAGCATCTCCACGGTCCAACGGCCCACCCCTTTTATTTCGGTAAGATAAGCGATCACTTCCTCGTTGTCCATCTTCTGCAGTTTTTTAGCATCCATGCCCTTTTCCATCTCAAACTGTGCCACATTCTTTACATAATTCACTTTAGCATTACTGAGTCCAATACCACGCAGCTGTTCAAAAGACGTATCCAGTATCTGCTGAGGCCGGGGCTCCTTCCCTCCATATAAAGCAATAAACCGTTTATAGATCACATCTGCCACTTTGGTACTCAGTTGCTGGCTCATGATGGAGGCACAGAGATAGGTACAGATATTTTTCCTTTTTTTAAGCTGGTGGGGCTCCGCCGCTTCCACCAGTTTCTTCAGTTTTTTATCCTTTGATAAATGAGCGATATACTCCATGGATTTTATTTCAATGCGTTCACAATGGTTTCGAATATACGCCGGCGCAGCGGATTGAGGTTATAGTATTCGTTGGACGGCAAGAGTCCCCGTTGCTGCCGGTTGATCAGCAGGATCACGCTCAGTTCCATGGATGGCACTACGGCGATACAGGTGCCGGTAAAGCCGGTATGACCAAAACTGCCTTCCGGCGCATTTTTCATGAAGGAATTCACCGGATCCATCATCCAGCCCAGTCCGTTATTGAACTGATCTTTTGTGAGAAACAAGTCCCTTGTCTTTTTACTGATCAGTCCGCCAGGTTCTTTATTGAGCAGCATATTCACCAGCAATTGCAAGTCAGCGGCGGTAGAAAATAAACCAGCGGCACCATTCACACCCTCACAGGCATACCAGCAATTGCCATCATTTACTTCCCCTCTTAACGGATAACTCCGCCAACCATTCCACTGATCGGGATTTATTTCTTTAAACACAAACCCCAGGCTGCTGTCGTGTGCCATCCGGTATTCGTAGGGGTTACCGAACGAGGTAGGAACAACGACTCCTTTATACTTATTTTTTACCGGTGTATAAAGGGTCTGCTTCATCCCCAGTGGCCGGAAAATATTTTCCAGCTCAAACGTATCCAGCGACATCCCGGATACGGTTTCAATGATTTGTCCGAGTATGGCAAAGCCCAGGTCACTATAATGCCGCTCCTTCCCCACCGGATATTTCAACGGCAGTGATCCGATCAGCTCGTAAGTAGCCAACTTCGTATTGGCCCGGTAGTATAAGGGATACCATTCTATTAAACCGGAAGTATGGGTGAGCAGGTGGCGGATCGTAATCTCTTTTTTATCCGCATTATTGAATGACGGTATATACTTTCCTACGGGGTCATCCGGGTGCAGTTTGCCCTTATCCGTCAACAGCATAATAGCCGTAGTGGTGCCCGTGACCTTGGTCAGTGAAGCAAT
This sequence comes from Bacteroidota bacterium, assembly GCA_963169885.1. Taxonomy (GTDB): domain Bacteria; phylum Bacteroidota; class Bacteroidia; order Chitinophagales; family Chitinophagaceae; genus JJ008. The sequence goes on along the minus strand of CAUJFR010000073.1, from coordinate 6,957 downwards.
ATCATATAAGTGAGTCAGCCTGAGTTTCTCCGGCTTTTTCAGTTCCGCTCCTGTCGCATCAAAACGCCTGGCATAACCCGCCGCCTGCTGATAAATGATCTTCCCTTTGTACTGTACCTGCAACACAGCACCGGGGATCAATCCGGAGTCTACATAACTAGCCAGTATATGCGATAATTCCTTCCGAAGCGGAGCATGTTCCTGCCCTTTTACCCATAGGGGGAAGGTAAAGGTGAATAGTATATAGAGCAATTTCTTCATCTGATCGTATTACTTGTTTTGAAGCCTGTCTGCCGATAGGTAGGTTGAAATGTTAACAGGTTAACAAGTTGACAAGGAAACCTTCTTAGAAGCCCCACTTGTCAACCTGTCAACTTTTCAACCTGTCAACTCCTAACCAGCGGCCCCCTCGTCTTCCTCAGCAACAACTCCGTATAACCTTCTTTCACAAAATCCGGTATCGATCCAACCTGTTTGAATCCAAAGTTGAGGTAAAGCTTCAGTGCTCCTCTATTAAATTCCGATACACAAATAAAGAGATTCGGCGAATAAGCCGATACCCGTTCCTCACAATATTGTAATAATTGGGTCCCTACGCCGCTGCCTCTGAAGCGTGGAGCGGCGCAAAGGGTTTGGATATAGCCCCGGAAAGAACCGGCAGTTTGTAAGATCGTAAAACCTGCAATCATTTCATCGTTCCATGCAACATGTACTTCCTTACCCAACCCTTCAAAACCGAGGCGGCAGCGGGCTTTATCCATCCCCAGTGTAATCCAGGGATCCGTAGTCGCCATCAGGTCCGCACACATATCAAAGACCAGCGGGTCATGACACTCACGGATTACTATATTCCTTGTATTGATCATTCATTTTTCTTTTAAGCAGGTACAAAAATACGATGGTCAGTCCTGCATTCAGCCCGATATTCATAAAGCCCAGGTCAAACCGGTATTGCCGGAGAAAAAACTCATTCAATCCCCAGGTCAGCAGGGCAGCACCGACACAGGCCAATGGCACCCATTTCTCCTTTACCTTATATGAAGTAAAGAAACCAGTAAGGTACAGACCCAGGAGCGGACCATAGGTATATCCGGCAATTTTAAAAATGGTATTGATGATGGCCCCCTGGCTGTTCCAGAATGCCAGCACTATGATGAACATAACGAGATTAACACCCAGCAGTACCCGGTTCTTGATCTGTTTTCTTTCTGCAGGTGATTTTTTATCAAAATCCATAAAATCATAACTGAAAGACGTTGTGAGCGCCGTAATACAGGAATCAATACTGGCAAAAGTGGAAGCGATCACCGCGATAAAAAAAGCAATGGCCCCGGTCTTGCCGAAATAATGAAGGGTCAGGTCCGGATAAATGCCATCGGTATTCAGGATCTGTCCGTTTTCCCGCAGCAGCGGAATTCCTTTTTGTTCAGTGTAGAGATACATAAGCACCCCCAGTCCGAGAAACAGCGTCTGTGCCGCAGCAATAAAAAAACTGAAACTGAGTACATTTTTCCGGGCACCTGCCGCATCTTTTATGGTCAGGGTCTTCTGCATCATACTCTGGTCCAGTCCCACCAGGGCCACAGTGATCAATAATCCGGATATAAACTGTTTGAAAAAATTGGAACCCGACTGCGGATCCCAGTCAAACACTTCTGAATAAGGATGCCTGGCAATAGAACTAAACATATCTCCCACACTCAGGTTCAGCGCATTTTTGATACTGATGATGGATACGAGGATCACAGTGATCAGGAATAAGGATTGAAGGGCATCGGTCCAGACAATAGTTTTCACGCCCGATTTATTGGTATACAACCAGATTAATAAAAGTACCACGGCAATAGTCACGGCGTAGGGAATGCCCAGTTCATCAAAGAACGCATATTGCAGGATCTTGACGGATAATAACAGTCGCAGGGCGGCGCCGAATGATTGGGAGACGATAAAGAACAAGGCGCCGGTTTTGTAACTCACCGGACCAAAACGGCTTTCCAGGTATTGGTAAAGGGACACCACCCGTAGTTTATAGAATATCGGCAGCAGTACAAAAGCAATAAAGAGATAACCGGCAATGCTCCCCAGAATAAACTGGAAATAATAAAGATGATTATTGCCCACATTCCCGGGTATCGACACCAGTGATACGGCCGAAATACCCGAACCGATCATTCCGAATGCTACCAGGAACCAGGGCGATTGACGATCCCCGTCAAAAAAAGTATTATCACGGCTTTGCCTGGAGGTAAAACGGGAAATGAGTAGTAAAAGTGAAAAGTAGATAACGATAATAAGCAACAGCAGACTGGTGGACATGAGCAGGGGGCTTTGGTGACCCTGCTAAATATACTCATTTTGGGAAAACCCCGGGGAAGTCAAAACTCAAAAGTAAAAAGTAAAAAATCCTAAGATCGGTAAAGCAGTATAGCCTCAATATCTGTTAGAAAATTCATAGGAGGGGCTGTTGACTCCTGACTGCCGACTGCTGACTGGCAGCTGGCTGTTGTCCGAGGCTTCGGACTCCCGACTCCCGACTACTAACTACTAACTAGTATTCCGCCCATTGCCTGAACTCCGCCACCCTGTCCCGGCTGATGACCATTTCCTCTTGCTGAGGGGCACCTAATACTGAAAGCTTTAAGCGGCTGTTGAAGTAGGGCTTTACCTGCTGGATGGCCTGGATGCTGACGATGAATTTCCGGTTGAGACGAAAGAACTGACGGGGATCGAGTTGATCTTCCAGTTTTTCCATGGTATGTTCCACAATATACCGGGTGCCGGATTTATCTATGAGGTAAACAATCTTGTTTTCTGCCTGGAAGAAGGCGATCTCATTGGTATCAATAAAGAAAAGCCGCTGTCCGATTTTACCGAGGAACCGTTTTTTATACCGTTGTTCCTGGATTGAGGGTAACTGGGAACGAAGTTGAGCGGCATTGAAAGACAGAGAAAGCGATTTGAATTTATTGAGGGCTGCAGCTAATGCATCCTGTGTCACGGGTTTCAGGATATAATCGATGCTGAGCATCTTAAATGCTTCCAGCGCATAAATATCGTAAGCGGTGGTAAATACCACCGGACCGCTATAGTTTACCTGTTTGAAAATTTCGAAACTATGTCCATCGGACAGGTGAATATCAAGCAGCAGGAGATCCGGATGGCTATGCGCTTTGAGGTATTGAACGGTGTCTTCAATACTCTCCATGCAGGCAATGACCTCAATGGCAGGATCATATTTCCTGAGCATGGTCTTCAGCCTTTCCGTGGCCAGTTGTTCATCCTCTACGATGATCAGCTTCATTGTTTCAGTTTAACTGCAGGAGGGGAATGGCTACTTCAAACGCCTTATCCGATTGCTTAATTACAACATCTCTGCCGCAAATTAGTTCATAACGCTTCCGGATATTTTGCAGGCCGATCCGGGTAGAGGATTCAGTGGCCAATCGTGGCTGAACATTATTTTTGATCACGAGGGTCTGATTTCCATTGGTATGAATATCAATATGCAATGGCTTATTCCGGCTGACCACATTGTGCTTTATTGCGTTTTCTATCAGCATTTGTAAGGCAGCCGGAACCACATGCCAGCTCTTGTAGTGCTCCGGAATATTCACGGTTACCGATAAACCCTGATCAAAACGGGTCTGAAGCAGGAAGATATAAGGTTGTATAAAATCAAGCTCGGAGCGAAGCTCCACCAGTTCCTTCTCCTGGTTACTGAGTATATAACGATATACTTTGGAAAACTCCTCAATAAACCGGTTGGCTTCCGGATTGTCTTTGATCACCATGCCGGACAACACATTCAGGTTATTGAAGAGAAAATGCGGATTGATCTGACTTTTCACCAGCTGGATCTGTGCCTGGGCACTGATTTGCCGGAGTTCTTCTGTTTCTTTCCATTGCCGCCGGTATTCCCGGAAAAAGAAATGAATGGCATTGAGCAGGTGAAGAAAAAGATTGATCAGGCTGCCGTAGATAATGTTCAGTTTATATGGGTTGAGATTTTCCTGCCAGCTGTAATCATGTATCACCGTACCGAAAAAGAATACCGTACCGATCGCCGCGAGCAGGGCTACCCCATTTCCGGCAATGAAAAAAAAGGCCAGGAACCGGACCTTGGTCTTTGGGGTCAGGAATTTTTTCTTAAACCAGGGCTTGATCAGCCGGTTTCCCTCCCAGGTTACCAGGGTAACGGAGAGAATGGTCAGAGCCGCATAATACCATTCGATTTCAATCCGGAAATAATGATACACATCGCAGACAACTGTATTAAAAAAAGTATACAGTGCCAGCAACAGAATAAACAGGTATCGGTATCGGTGATTGAACATTTTTTAAAAATTAAAGCTGCCCTGTTCCGGCAAACCTGAAACAGGGCAGTTAATGGCTTTTCATAGTCATGTGGGATTGGGACTTATTTAGGGCAACAACACACGATCAATCAGGTGTACAACACCGTTCCGGCACACAATGTTCGTAGCAGTGATATTCGAGCGGTTTCCGCCGTTTCCGTTCCCCTGGATGCTGGGACCGCCGCCAGTTCCATTGGTCAAATTGATGGTGGCATTTCCGCCGGCCAACATGGCCAGGTTACCATTTGCCAGATCAGATGAAAATGCACGGGTACCTACCACATGGTAACGCAATACAGCCAGCAATGTGCCAATCGGAATCTGATTGATATCCGTCAGGGATAAAGCACTGAGTAACTGGGTGAACGCTGCATTGGTCGGGGCGAAGACGGTCAGTTTAGCTGTACTGAGCGTACCAGCCAGTGTGGGGTCGCCACCAACGGCTGTAGTAGCACGGGTTACGGCCTTCACCAGGGAGTCCAGTCCGGAAGCTACGGCTGTTTCAACAATATTACCAACCGGGGGATTCAATACCCGGCCGATTACATGGATCACGCCGTTGTCAGCAGCCACATCCGCTGTGGAAACCTGAATACCATTAATAAATACCCCGCTGCTGTTTTTTGTCACGAATACAGAGTCACCACTGGCGGTCACCACTTTAGCATTCGGACCCGCCGGTACATCGGCCGCCAGAATCCTTGCCGGTATTGTATGATATAATAAAATAGAAGAAACCTGGGCCGGCGTCAGTGAATTAAGGGTAGCACTGGTAATACCGGATGCGGTAAAAGCGGCATCATTCGGGGCAAACACGGTAAACGGTCCTGTACCGCTGAGGGTGGTCTGCAAACTTGCTTTCAAAACAGCTGCTTCCAGGGTACTGAATGAAGCATTATTCACTACCACATCGGTGATCGTATTGCTTACTGGATCTTCGTCTTTGTCGCAGCTGGTCAGAAATACCGGTAAGCCAAGGGCCATTACCAGGGCTGATTTACGGAAAATGTTTTTGAGTTCCATAGTTGATTTATTTTGTTTAATCATATTAACAGTACCCGGAAGAAAAAGATAAGCAGGAAGGAGTGAATTGTAAGAAAGGGGGAGTGAATCGTAGTATGGAGGGAGTAGGGTTGTTTAATGGGGAAGTGAGAAATAAAGAATAAGAAATGAGTAATAAGGAATGAGGAAGTGGGCCTGCCCATGGACTATTGACTAACCACTATACCTTTTCGTTTGATATACGCATGCCACAACATCATCGCTGCGATGGTCCGGTATGGCCGCCAGGGTTCAGCCACTTTCAGCATGCCTTCTTTAGAAATATCAGAAGGAAGTTTTTTGATGAGTTTGAGGCTATTCACGAGAGCAATATCACCGAGAGGGAAAAGGTCAGTGCGTTGCAGAGCATGCATGAGGTACACATCAATGGTCCAGTGGCCAATGCCTTTCAGCTGGATCAGTTGGGTTCTCACCTCTTCATCCGACAGCGGTTCGAGTTGTTTCAATACCAGTTTCCGGGATTGAATAGCCCGGGCCAGTTCGCGGGCATAGCCCATTTTCTGACGGGTAAAATAAACGGCTCTCATTTCCTCATCGGTCAAAGCCAGTATTTTAGCTGGGGTCACATAACCAATTTTCTCCCGCAGTTTCTTAAATGCGGCATAGGCAGATGCGAGGGAAACCTGTTGCTCAAGTATGGTAAGGATCAGGGTTTGAAAGGTGGCCGGACGGGTCCACATGGGGGGATATCCATATTCCCGGAGGATCCCTTTCAGATCATGGTCTTTACGCGCCAGTTTATCGCAGAGGAGGTGAAAATTGCCGTTATTGAATTGCTGCACTATTTCTTCTTAAAAGATTCAATGGCGTTGCGGGTAAAATCGCTCAGTACGAGACGTCCGCTGATTGCCGCCCTTTCAACAAGCAACTGATCCCAGTGTTCGGTGCCTTGCCAGAAAACTTTTTTCAGTTCAGCCATGGCTTCCGGACTGGATTGTACCAACAGGTAGGCCAGCCGACTGATGGCTTCATCCATATCTTCCACGGTATTGTAGAGTTCGGCGTATAAGCCTCTTTTACGTGCCCATTCGGCACTGCGCCAGCGGGTGGCATCAATGGCCAGTTGCGAGAAGGCGGAGTTGCCAATCTTTCTTTCCACGGCGGGTCCGACTACAAAGGGTCCGATGCCCACCGCTAATTCGCTGAGCTTAACTTCAGCTGCATCCGTTGCAATGGCATAATCCACAGCTGCGGCCAGTCCGACACCACCGCCTACACATTTACCATGTATCCGGCCGATGATCAGTTTAGGGCAAATGCGCATGGCATTAATCACCTGGGCAAAACCACTGAAGAATTTCAATCCTTCTTCTTTGCTGCGGATGGCGGCCAGTTCATCAAAGGAAGCGCCGGCACAGAAAGCTTTCTCCCCGAAACTCCGGATCAGCACCACTTTGGTTGCTTCATCATTACCCGCGGCATGAATAGCCTGGGCCAGTTCATCCAGTATCCGGCCTGGCAGTGAATTACTTTGCGGATGAAAGAATTCAATGCTGGTAATTCCGTTGTGAAAAGATGATTTTACAAATGCGTCCATAAC
>CAUJFR010000072.1 GCA_963169885.1 Bacteroidota bacterium | reverse complement strand
TTGCCAGGCCAGTCAGGTTGAAACAAAAGCCGGTCCCCCCTTATAGTTCCCGTGTTGCCGACGGATCAGGCCATATGAAATTTGGATTACTACACCGATTATAATTTTTAAAAAAATCGATTGCTTATGTCTGCAAAAACGCTGCTTTCTGCTATCCTTTGCCTTGTATTTGCGGTCTCCGTGCAGGTTGTATCTGCCCAGGACAGAACCGTAACAGGTAAAGTGACTGATTCAAAAGATGGTTCCCCGGTAGCCGGGGCATCCGTTCAACCCAAGGGCTCCAAAACAGGAACGTCTACAAAACCTGATGGAACCTTTTCCCTTAATGTAGGTGCTGGTGTTTCCGAACTGGTCATTACATCAATTGGTTATGAAACACAAACGGTTTCCGTTTCCGGAAAGAATTCCGTTGACGTGTCATTTGTAGCCAGTGCAGGTTCCAACCTGAATGAAGTAGTGGTTACCGGTTATGGTACAACCCGGAAAAAGGACCTCACCGGTTCTGTTTCTTCTGTTAAAGCCAAAGACTTTAATAAAGGAACAGTTACATCACCTGATCAGCTGATTCAGGGAAAGGTAGCCGGCTTACAAATCGTAAATAACAGCGGCCAGCCCGGCGGCGGCGCTACGATCCGTATTCGTGGTACCAGTTCTGTTCGTTCCGGGAATAATCCGCTGATTGTAGTGGATGGTGTGCCACTGGATGGTGGTACGGCCCGCCCGGGTCTGGGAATCGGCGGTATTGGTACCAGCCCGGCTTCCAATCCGCTCAATTTTATTAATCCGAGCGAGATCGCCAGTATGGATGTGCTGAAAGATGCTTCTGCCACGGCTATTTACGGTTCACGTGGTGCAAACGGGGTAATCATCATCACTACCAAGCGGGGTCAGTCAGGTGCTCCCCAGATTGATGTAAATTATACAGCCGGTACTTCTTCCATTATGAAGAAACTGGATGTACTTACCGGGGATGAATACAGGGCTGCATTAACACAATACGGACTGACTTCCGGAAATTATGGAGGAAGTGTGAATGCAATGGATGAGATCATGCGCAAGGGCATGACACAGAATATTTCAGTAGCAGCCAGTGGTGGTAATGAAAATGCCAAATACCGCTTTGCGGCCAGCGCACTGAATGAGGAAGGTATCGTTAAAGAGTCAGGGCTTAAAAAATATACGATTGATTTCAAAGGAAACTTCAAACTGCTCGAGAGCAAAAAACTCGGTCTGGATGTTTCACTGATGACTTCACAGGTGAAAGAATCAGTGGTGCCTATCACGACCGATGTGGGTTTTGAAGGTAACCTGATTGGTCAGGCATTGCAATGGAATCCTACCCATCCGATGATGAAAACAGACGGAACATTCTGGTCTGAACCTCAATTCGGGGCCACTTCAGTGAACCCGCTGTGGTTCCTGAAAATGTATGATGACCAGGTGAATACGTCAACCGTATTGGCCAGTGTATCTCCCTATTATAAGTTCAGCAATTCACTGGAATACCGGTTTCTTTACAGTTTCAATGAAAGTAATGGTTCCCGTAAAGCACAGGTTGGCCGTGAGCTGACCAATATTCCCGCCTTCAAAGACAGGGGTTGGGCATCGGTAAGTGCGGGTAAGCTCAGAACCCAGCAGTTCACCCATACGTTGAATTTCAACAAACAATTGAGTAATGCGCTGAATCTGTCTGCAGTGGCGGGTTATGAGTATACCAAATTTGAGTATTCCAATAACGGTCAGACTGCTCAGGACTTCATCGACATTGGCATACCGTATTATAATATGATGGGCTATTCCACTCAGTCCAGCCGGGCAGTATGGAATTTTGAAAATCCCACAAACGAACTGCAATCTTATTTTGCAAGAACCTCATTTAACCTCCGCGACAAGTACCTGCTCACCGCCACTTTACGTGCGGATGGTTCCACTAAATTCGGAGACAATAATAAATATGGTTATTTCCCCTCACTGGCAGCTGCCTGGAATATCAGCAGTGAGTCCTTTATGCAGGGGGTGGATTTTGTGAGTAACCTGAAACTCCGCTTAGGCTGGGGCCGTACCGGTAACCAGGAATTCCCTGCCGGTTCATCTCAAACCCGTTTCGGTGTAACAGGAATCGGTTCCATTTCCCAGTTAAACGTGGGAAATCCTGATCTGAAATGGGAAACATCGTCCACTACGAATATCGGCCTTGACTTCGCATTGCTGAATCGTAAAGTCAATGTTTCAGTGGATTATTTCAACAAGCTTACAGAAGATGTGCTGTTTGAACTGAGCTTCCCGGTACCGGGTGGTTCATCTGCACGGATCTGGAGAAACCTGCCTGCAACAATCAAGAATAATGGTATAGAGATCGCGGTGAATACCAACCTCGTCAGTAAAACTGATTTTACCTGGAACCTCGGTGTAAATGCCACTTTCCTGAAGAATATGCTGGAAGGATTAAATGGTACATACAATACTGGCGCACTTCATGGTCAGGGTAGTACCGGTGCATTTGTACAAAAACTGGCTTCCGGTTATCCCCTGAATGTGTACTACCTGCGTGAATTCATGGGTATCGATAAGACCACCGGTCAGAGTATCTACCAGGAAGACGGTGACGTTTCCTATTATGGTAAAGACGCCAACCCGAGAACATTGCTGGGTCTTAGTTCTGAAATGAGCTATAAGAAATTCGGACTCGTGATCAATATGAACGGCGCCATGGGGCACTACCTGTATAATAATACTGCACAGTCCGTAGTTCCGATCACCAACCTGGGTAGCCGTAACGTTGCCAGTTCACTGATCAGTGCTTCTGTAAAGGAAGACCTGTCAAACCCGATCACTTCTTCAACCCGTTTCCTCGAAAAAGGAAATTACCTGAAGATGGCCAACATGACACTGTCATACGATCTGGGCCAGTTTGCCAAATTCGTGAAAGGCGCCAGGGTATCACTGACCGGTCAGAACCTGTTTGTGATCACCAATTTCACCGGATTCGATCCTGAGGTAAACGTGGACAAGAACATCGGTGGTATTCCTTCAAATGGTATTGAGTATATTCCTTACCCGACTGCCAGAAGGTTCCAGCTGAATTTCAATTTTTCACTCTAATTGCTAAAACTTAAAAACATTAATATGAAATACGGTAAAGTAATATTGGTTGCTTCAGCTGTTCTTTCATTAACAGCTTGTACCAAGCTGGATGAAAAGCTGACAAGTGAGACGACTTCCGGTAATACCGGAGGCTCCGGAAGCGTGAACGTATCGGCCCTGCTTGTGGGAACCTATCGTTCATTTGAAGGATTATATATGGATCAGGCCCGTATCTGGGCCGCCCAGGAACATTCATCCGATGAAGCAGTAGGCCCGACACGTGGCGGTGACTGGGATGATAACGGTATCTGGAGGGTTTATCATAATCACAAATGGACCGCTGATCATGATTTCCTCACGGCTACATTCCGTCAGCTGGCTCAGTCACAGTTTGCGGCCACTACGGTACTCGATAATAACCCGTCTGCACAGCAGGCTGCCGAAGCAAAATTCCTGCGCGCTTTTGCCATGTGGCCGGTATTGGATTGCTGGGACCAGGTGCCTTTCCGTCCTACATCAACCGGTGATCTGACCACCACACTTCCTGAAGTAAAAAAAGGAACCGAAGCCGCTGATTTTATTATTTCAGAACTGAATGCCGCGATTCCGAATCTTCCGGCCGGAAGAGGTCTGGGTATCGCCAGTAAAGATGCCGCCCGTGCGCTGTTAATGAAGGTATACCTCAACAAAGGTGTATATGCCAACAGGGAAAATCCGGTATTTGCACCTGCTGATATGAACCAGGTGATTGCACTGGCTGACCAGATCCTGGCAGGTAGTTATTCACTGGGCAACAACTTCTTCGACAACTTTGCCCCGAATAATGATGTAATCGGTTCAGAACTGATTTACACTCTTAAGGCAGATAACGGAGCCGGTGTGGGAGGTAATGGTGCCATGTATTCCTATATGTGCGGACTGCACTACAATACCAACCCCAGTGGCTGGAACGGTTTTGCCACACTCGGTGATTTCTATGATAAATTCGAGGCCACCGATAAAAGAAGAGGTGGTACTTATGCGGGTCTTACCGATGTGAGCGGATTAAAATCAGGTTTCCTGATCGGACAGCAGTTTAATCAGAACGGAGTGGCTTTACAAGACCGTAAAGGAAATCCCCTGGCTTTTACCCGCGAAGTAAAACTGAAAGAAACCGGAAATAACCTTGAAGTAACCGGTATCCGTGTGATCAAATATATTCCGGATTATGCTCACCAGTTCCCGGCAGATAATGACATGGTGATTTTCCGCCTTGCAGATGTACTGTTAATGAAAGCAGAAGCGATCCTGCGTGGTGGTTCTGCTACCAACGTAGGTCCTTACGGAGGTACAGCTGCCGCGATTGTAAACTATATCCGGACACATACCACCCGCGGTGTGGCTGCCTTAGGTACCGTGGACCTGAATGCGGTTTATGATGAAAGAGGACGTGAACTTTACTGGGAAGGATGGAGAAGAAATGATATGATCCGTTTTGGAAAATTCCTGGCTCCGAGAGAACTGAAGCCTGAAACCAGTGGCGTGGAACGTTTATTATACCCCATTCCAAACGAACAGCTTACGATCAACCCGAACCTGACACAAAACCCCGGGTATTAACAATTTTCAGCTAAGCAGTTAGCAATTTTAGCAATTACAAAAAGCCATTTTCTAATGGCTTTTTTTTATGGGGTAATTGCAGGGTTCATCCGTTTTACCAGCATAAAATCTTTAGATTTGACCTGTGTGCTTAATCAGCCGATTATTGTATTATGAGAAAATTGATTTGTGGTCTTTCTGTCTGCTTTACACTATTAGCCGGATGCGGGGATTCAGGCGATGAGAAAAATCTTTTTTCATTGCAGCAGCATACGGGTATCCGTTTTCGCAACGAGGTCAGCAACTCACCTGATTTCAATATTTTCAGTTACCGTAACTTTTATAACGGCGGCGGTGTGGCTATCGGGGATATCAATAATGACGGACTCGCCGATGTTTTTTTTACTGCCAATATGGGCAGTAACAAACTGTTTCTGAATAAAGGGAACTGGCAATTTGATGATATTTCAGCAAAAGCAGGCTTTGTTGATAAGAAAGACTGGAGCACCGGTGTGGTGATGGTGGATATCAATCAGGATGGCTGGCTCGATATTTTTGTATGTAATGCCGGGTATATTAATGGGGCAAAACCCCGTTGCCAGCTTTTTATCAATAATAAGGATCTCAGTTTTACAGATAAAGCGGAAGAATACGGACTGACCAATGAAGGAGGCTATACCACCCATGCCGCTTTTTTTGATTATGATGCAGATGGGGATCTGGATTGCTTTATTATCAACAACAGTTTTATCCCGGTCAATACACTGAACTATGCCAATAAGCGAAACCTCCGGGCTGCTGACTGGCCCGTTGCCGATTTTCTGAAAGGTGGTGGCGATCACCTGCTCCGGAACGACGACGGAAAATTTACTGATGTAAGTAAAGAAGCCGGCATCTACGGCAGCCTGGTCAGCTTTGGCCTGGGTGTTACCGTAGGCGACCTGAATGGAGATCACTACCCGGATGTATATGTCTCCAATGATTTTTTTGAACGGGATTACCTGTATATCAATCAGCGGGACGGTACCTTTAAGGATGAACTGGAGCAATGGGTGCAGCATGTGAGTCATTCTTCCATGGGAGCCGATATGGCGGATGTGAATAATGACGGCTATCCCGACATCTTTACCACCGATATGCTCCCGGATGATGATTACCGGCTGAAGACCACTACCACCTTTGATAATATTGATGTGCACCGGCTGAAACAGAAATCCGGGTTTTACAACCAGTATACCCAGAATACCCTGCAGATAAACAACCGCAACGGGAAGTTTATGGAAACCGGTTTTTATAGCGGCGTTGCCGCATCAGACTGGAGCTGGGGCGGACTGATATTCGATGCGGATAATGACGGGCGCTCCGATATTTTTGTTTGTAACGGGATCTACCATGATGTAACCGACCAGGATTTTATTGACTTCTTTGCCAATGATATTATCCAGCGCATGGTGATGACCGGTGAGAAAGATAAGTTTGATGAGATCGTCAATAAAATGCCTTCCCGCCCGGTTCCCAATAAACTCTTTCTCAACCAGGGGGATCTCCGCTTTGCCGACCCGGGCAATAAGTCCGGCCTGGGTACTCCCTCTTTCTCCAACGGATCTGCCTACGGCGATCTGGATAATGACGGCGACCTTGATCTGGTGGTAAATAATATGAACATGGATGCCTTTGTATACCGTAACAAGAGCCGGGAAATTAACCAGCATCATTATATTGGCATCCAGTTGAAAGACACGGGCAGGAATACCTTTGCGGTGGGAAGTAAAATCCAGGTTTACCAGGGAACGCAGGTGTTCAGCCGGGAAGTCATACCATCAAGGGGGTTCCAGTCATCAGTCGATTACCGGCAGATCATCGGACTTGGTACCGGTGTCGCGGATTCCATGCTGATCACCTGGCCCGATGGCTCATCCTCCCGTATCATCCTTCCTGAAATAGATAAAGTACATGTGATAACGGCCGCCTCAACTGCAAAGCACAGGTTGACTGCGCCGGTCGCCAGTCAGCCCTTCTTTGCATTAACGGACCTTCCCGTGTTTGATAAACATACCGAGGATGATTTTATTGACTTTTACAACGAACGGAATATTCCGGTTATGCTTTCCCGTGAGGGCCCGCATGCGGATACAGCGGATGTGAACGGGGATGGATTAAGCGACCTGTATATCGGGGGCGCAGCCGGTCAGCCGGGACAACTCTACCTGCAGACGGCAACAGGTTCATTTTTGAAAACAGCCTCTCCGGCCTTTGAAGCCGATAAAGCCTTTGAAGAGGTGGCCGTATTATTTTTTGATGCCGATAAAGATGGTGACAAAGACCTCTTCATTGGGGCCGGGGGTAACGCACAGCAACCTGACAGCCGCTTACTGGCCCATCGCCTGTACCTGAATGACGGAAAGGGAAACTTTACAAATAGCCCGGTGAAACTTCCGGCCAATACAATGAACATTGCGGTGGCCGTGGCCCATGATGTCGACCGTGATGGTGATCAGGATCTCTTTATCGGGGCCCGCAGTGTGCCGATGCAATATGGAACAGTGCCCGACAGTTATTTGTGGATCAATAACGGGTCAGGTGAATTCACCGCCGCCCCCCCTGTTAAAGCCGGAATGATTACCGATGCGGTTTTTGCAGACCTGACCGGTGATGCACAGGCTGAACTGCTACTCGTGGGTGAATGGATGTCACCCCGGTTGTATACAATCCAAAATCAACAACTGACTGAAGCGAAAACGGATCTCTCCTCCCTGAAAGGCTGGTGGCAATCGGTTGCGGTAGCGGACCTGGATGGCGATAAACGAATGGATATTATCCTGGGAAATACCGGAGAAAATTTTTACCTGAAACCCACTCCGGAGCAACCGGTACGACTCTGGATCAGCGATTTTGATGAGAATGGCACAGCTGATAGAATTATCACCCGTACCGTAAATAAGAAAGATATGCCGGTCTTTCTCAAAAGAGACCTGACAGATCAGCTACCGGTACTGAAAAAACAAAACCTGAAGTTCGAGGCGTATGGAAACAAAACAATACAACAGCTTTTCCCCGGAGAAGTCATGCAAAAAGCACAGATGTATGAATTTAACAGTGGCGCTTCCTGTATTGCCTACAATGAAGGAGATGGACGGTTCCTTGTACAACCATTGCCGGTTCAGGTTCAGTTTTCTTCGGTAAATGCAATTGTCTGCCATGACTTTAATCAGGATGGACGTCCTGACCTGGTAATGGGAGGAAATCAGTTTCACTTTCAGCCGCAGTTTTCCAGACTGGATGCGAGTTACGGACATTTCATAATTAATAAAGGCCGCAGTCAGTGGGAGTGGGTGGCCCCCCGGCAATCCGGACTTGAACTGCGTGGTATGGTACGGGATATCCGGCTTCTGCCAATAACTGGCCGGACGGGTCTCCTTTTTTTACAGAATGATGAGTCGCCTGTTTTTTATACATTCAGCGGGGCCATTAAATAACGATCAAGCATGTTCAGACAACCTGCGCATAATCTTATAGTATGGTGTACACTGGTCACAGGACTGTTCTCCTGCAAGGATAAAGAGCCGGCCGGCCCGGTTTTGTTTGAAGCACTGGATCACACCCGCACTGGTCTGCAGGTAAGCAATCAGTTGACCGCAAGACCCGACTTCAATATGCTGAAGTATATGTACTTCTATAATGGAGCGGGAGTGGGCACCGGTGATTTCAATAAAGATGGACTGACCGATCTGTTCTTTGCATCAAACCAATCGCAGAACAGACTTTACCTGAACCAGGGAAAACTGAAGTTCAAGGATGTAACTACGCAGGCCGGTATACCGGATGACGGAGGCTGGACAACCGGCATATCCGTGGCCGATGTGAATGATGATGGCTGGCTGGACATCTATGTATCAAGGGTGGGGCAATATGAATCACTGAAAAGTAAAAATCAACTGCTGATCTGTAAGGGATTGGGTAAAGACGGAATCCCACACTATCAGGATGAAGCAGCGGCTTACGGACTTGATTTTTCAGGCTTCAGTACCCAGGCCGCTTTTTTTGATTATGATCTGGATGGTGATCTGGATATGTTTCTGTTAAATCATTCTCTCCGGTATAACAGCACATTTGCCCCACGGAGCAATTTTACTGGTACCGTGGATTCGTTGTCCCGCGATATTTTATACAGGAATGATAATGGCCGGTTTACCGATATCTCCACTGCCGCCGGTATCCAGCAGTCGGTAATTGGTTATGGACTGGGTATTGTTGTCAGCGATCTGAATCTGGATGGCTGGCCGGATATTTATATCGGCAATGATTTTCATGAAAATGATTACCTCTATATCAACGATCAGCAAGGAGGATTCCGGGAAGAACTGACCGAACGGACCATGCATACCAGCCAGTTCTCCATGGGAGTGGATGCCGGGGATATCAATAATGATGGCTGGCCCGATATTATCGCTGCGGATATGTTGCCTTCTGATCCCTATATTCTCCGCCGCTCGCTGGGTGAGGATGAATACGCCACTTTTCAGATCAAGATCAGGAACCAATATAATCATCAGTATGCCCGGAATAACCTGCAACTGAGCCGACGGAACGGATTATACAGTGAAATCGGATTGTACGCCGGTGTATCCGCTACCGACTGGTCATGGGCCACCCTGTGGATGGATTTTGATAACGATGGCCGGAAAGACCTGTTTGTTTCAAACGGGATTCCAAAACGGCTGAATGATATAGATTATGTCAACCATGTTTCCAATGATGAAATTCAGTCCAAGATCAGGTCCGGCAATATGCAGGACAAGGATATGGCCCTGATTGATAAATTTCCCGAGATCCGCTTGCAGAACCGGTTTTTTCTGAACAAGGGGCAGGCGGCTTTTGAAGATGCGGGAAACAGGGTCGGCAGTAATCCGGAGACCTTTTCTAACGGGGCGGTATATGCGGATTTAGACAACGACGGAGACCTGGATATCGTGGTGAATAATATTGATGAACCCGCCGTCGTATACCGGAATACCAGTAATGACAAAGGGGAACATCCCTCGCTGCAATTACAACTCAACGGACCTGCGGGAAACCGGCAGGCGGTGGGTGCCAGACTGATTGCTTATTCCGGAAACCAGGTATTTAATTTTGAGAAATTCCAGGTCCGTGGATTTCAATCCTCCATGGAGACGCCCCTGTTTGTCGCACTCGGCAATCAAAAACCGGATTCTGCCTGGCTGATCTGGCCGGATAATACCTGCGAGCCCGTTTCGCTTAATATTGACAGTGCACAAACAAAGACGATAACCTACCAGCCGGGCCTGCCCCGTTTTGATTATGCGCGGCTGCGTTCCTTTTATGCAGTTACTGAAGTGCCATTTGAGGATATTACCCGGCAAACCGGACTGACGTTTATGCATCGGGAGAATGTGTTTAATGAATTTGACCGGGAGCCCCTCATGCCGTTTATGGTTTCCCGGGAAGGACCAGCCATTGCGGTGGCGGATATAAATCAGGACGGACTCGAGGATCTGTTTGTAGGTGCGGTGAAATGGGAACAGGGAGCGGTCTTTATACAAAATAAGAACGCTACGTTTACACGCGTGCCACAACCGGCCCTGGCCGCCGATAGCACTTTTGAAGATACTGATGCCTGCTGGACCGATGTAAACAAAGATGGATACCCGGATCTGGTCGTCGCCAGTGGCGGTAATGAATACTACGGGCAGACACCCTATCTGCTTTCACGCGTTTACCTGAATGATGGCAAAGGTCATCTTTCCAAAAAAGAAGATGCGTGGCCAAAGGAACTGATGATTTCCGCATCCGCTGTGCTGCCGCTGGATTTTAACCAGGACGGGTACATGGATTTATTTATCGGGGGCAGATCGGTTCCCTGGCAATATGGCGCCATTCCCGCTTCTGCCTTACTTCAGAATGACGGCAAAGGCAGGTTCTTCAATGTTACGGATAAGATAGCCCCGCAATTGGCAACTGCCGGATTGGTGAAAGATGCAGTGATTGCCGATGTAAATAACGATGGCATTTCTGACCTGGTTCTGGCCCTGGAATGGGACGGGATTGTTGCTTTCCTTTATAAAGAAGGTCAATTTACCCGGCAAAACATCGTGTCAGTTAAAGGTTGGTGGAATTTTATCTTGCCGGCTGATATTGATAATGACGGGGATATCGATTTTATCGCGGGAAACCAGGGACTCAATAGCCGGTTTACGGTTTCCAACACGCAGCCCGTCCGGCTTTACTACAATGACTTCGATGACAATGGACGGAATGACCAGGTAATGACTTATTACCTGCAGGGAAAGGAGATACCATTTGCCAATAAAGCGGAACTCGAAAGGCAAATGCCGGGGTTGAAAAAGAAATACCTGTATGCGGAAGAATTTGCGAAAGCCGGGATAAAAGATATGTTTAGCAAACAAAAACTTGATCAGGCAACCCTGTTAACCGCCGATTACTTTTCAAATGCCGTACTGATCAATGAAGGGAAGGGCGTATTCAAAACAAAGGCCTTGCCCTGGGAAGCCCAACTGACCAGTTTTCGCGGGGCCTGTATGGCCGATTTAAACGGGGATAACCGGATGGATATAATACTTGGCGGTAATTTTTACCCGAATAATATCCAGATGGGGCGCTATGATGCCGATTATGGTTCGGTACTGATGAATAAAGGAAACGGAGACTTTCAGGTGCAGCAGTCAACAATACCCGTAAAAGGAGAAGTGCGGCAGGTGGCCCCCATCCGTTTGTCAGGAAACGGAATGGCTTATATCCTGGCCAGGAATGATGACTCACTGATGGTAATCAGGTCAGCGTCCAATCGTTAAAATACCGGTGAAAATATTTTCAGTTGTACGATCTGTTCATCGCTGAAATCATAACCGTCACTCAGGATTTTCTGAAACGGAATAGCCATGGAGGTGAAATTATGATCAGACTTAAACCGGTCAAGGGCCCGGTAGGCTTTATCCACTTCATTCAGGGTTCCCTGGTAGTTGGCTACGAGCAGGTTTTTCCCCATGGGCATTTTCTTATATTCAATACCAGTCGCCGGATCCGGATCCATCGCTTTAGTGACCCCGATACTGGCAAACAACTTGATATCCTTTTCCCCTTTGAGTGAATAAAAAATACGGACCCCGTTATAGCCCGCATCTTTCGAGGCAGCATAAGCAATCAGTTCATCAAATAATTTCCGGGTGGCTTCCCGCTTCGTGGCCAAAGGCACAGAAACGGATTTAAAAAGAAAAGCGGTGTCTTCCACTTTCACCAGCTGGATCTCATACCCGTAAAAGCGTTTGCTGTCTTCCATATAGGCTTTCAGATTTTGCAGGCTTTTCCGGGCATCCCGGATAAGCGGATTCTTTCCAAACCAATGTCCAAAGTATGTATGCTCATAACTAAGGGTGACAGTAGAAAGCTGTGCATTCAGCGTGTCGCCATTTATAGAAAAACGAAAAGCCTTTTCCTTTCCCTGGAATCTGGCGGTGATCCGGGCACTGAAGGGGGTCTGTTCACTTACGGACAGGCTGTCTGATTCGCCGGAAGAGGAAAGATACCAACGTTGCACCTGATCTTTTGACCGGAGCTGCTCACCCGTTTTAAGTATTGCATAGTTTATTTCAACCTGCTCCCGGAATGTTTGTTTGCTGAAACCGAAAAAAGCGGCGGCAAGAAGTAGTACTGCTAACACCGTCAGCAGAAAAAGCCTTGATTTCCTGTTCTTCATATAGCATTTATTTCGCCCGCTAAAAATAACCTCTTTCAGGCGTTATGTATATTTTTTGTGCGCCGGGTTATCCTGTTTAATTTCCCAACAACAAACGTTTGCAACAGGCCATCTGTTCCTGTTTCAGTACGGTACTCCCTGCTGTTTTTTGTACTTTCCGGGTCCAAACGATTGCATATGACATTGGCTAAACCACGGTTAAGTTTCTGGCAGATCATTAACATGAATGTGGGCTTTTTCGGCATTCAGTACAGTTTTGGTTTGCAGCAAAGTGCCGTGAATCCCATTTATGATTTCCTGGGAGCCAAACCGGATGAAATTCCCTGGCTGAATCTGGCCGGACCATTAACCGGACTGGTCATTCAACCGATCATCGGAGCCCTGAGTGATAAAACCTGGCACCCGCGTTTTGGCCGCAGAACGCCTTACTTTTTTATTGGCGCCATTATCTGCAGTATCGCCCTCTTCCTTTTTCCTTTCAGCAGTGCTTTGTGGATGGCGGCTGGCTTGTTATGGATACTTGACGCCGGTAATAATACCGCGATGGAACCTTACCGGGCTTTTATTGCCGATAAACTCGATGCCACCCAACAGCCCACCGGCTTCCAGGCACAGAGTTTCTTTACCGGTTTCGGACAAACACTGGCGAATGTTTCGCTGTTTATATTTCCGCTGATCTTCATTGGAAAAACCGGCAAACTGCCCACCTGGGTATTTGCTTCTTTCTTTCTCGGCGCTGTTTGTTCCATTGTCTCCATCTGGTGGAGTGTACGCACCACTCCGGAGATTGTTCCGGATGAGGAAGAACTAAAACAGATTCGTGAAAAGAATAAAGGGATGCCGCATCCGGCCATTCAGTTTTTTCTCTCGATACTCACCACCCTGGTTGCGTATCTCGTAATTGCCCTTTTGCTGATTCCTTCATTATTTATACCCGGACTGATCCGTCGTATGCTCAATTATGTAGAAGGCCATTCCACGCTTAAAATACTTTTTGCCCAGAATATTGAAATCATCGATGCCATCACCAAGATGCCGAAAGTAATGTGGCAGCTGGCCCTGGTGTATTTATTCCAGTGGTATGCCCTTTTTTGTTACTGGCAGAATTCATCAAAGAGTATCGCACGCTCCGTCTGGAATACTACCCCCGAACAAAACAGTGAACTGTATGAAAAAGCGGTAAGCTGGACCGGTCTCGTGAATGGCTGGTATAATATCGTTACGTTTTTATGCGCCTTCGGACTGGTCTGGTTTGCCCGGCGCTACTCACCAAAACTGGTGCATTTTGGTTGTTTAATTCTGGCCGGAATCGGATTACTCGTGTTCCCTTTTATTGAAAACAAATACCTCTAGTTTCCGGCCATTACCGGATTCGGGATCGGCTGGGCCAGTATGATGGGGATTCCATACCTGATCGTGGTTAGTAAGATTCCCAAAGAACGCTACGGTGTATATATGGGTGTGATAAATATGATGATCGTAATCCCGATGTTTATCCAGACCTTATACTTTGGATATATTTTAAAAAATTTCCTGCATAACAACGCTGGTTACGCGATTGCATTTGCCGGTGTGTTACTCCTGATTGCCGCAATACTGACCTTGCGGATACAGGCCGATGATAAACCGGTGAGCGGGGAAGTAAATTTCTCT
>CAUJFR010000071.1 GCA_963169885.1 Bacteroidota bacterium | reverse complement strand
CGATGTGGATGGAATACAGGAAGTATTTACTTATGTGATAGACCATTTGCTGTTTCATGTACCTTTAGATGAGCAGCCCCGGCTGCAGATCGGGGTAAAGCAGGCAGACAAAAAATGGGAAATTACCTGTACGGGTAACGTGCCTGACCCTGTACCCGGTGAACTGCACGACCTGTTTCGTTTGTTTCACAACAGGTCTCAGCAATTATCAGCAGACAGTACCCTGAATAAACTGGCTGTTGCGAAGCGTATCATTGAGTACCTGAATGGGGAAATGAAGGCCGATCAGGCAGCAGGGGGTGGTGTTGAAATTAAAATCACGCTACCAATGGTTACGGAATAAACAGGTGGATTAAGAATGAAACTCATAAATGCATATAAACAAAAGATCCGCCAGAACTGTATTGATTCCAGGACAGGTAAAACAGATCGGGTTGAATACTGGCAGGATACATTGTTTTGCGGGACCATGGAAATAATGATTCCGTTGAGCCTGATAGCGGTGATACCTGGAGTCATCTTCTCATTTACCAGCAAAGTGCCACTTTTGGCCATCCTGGATTTGCTGGCCTTTCTATGGCTTTGGCTGGTTGGTTTTGCCCGCCTGCCATCTGTGAATACCAGGAAATTCCTTTTTGTTTTCTGCCTGTATTATGTGGCCTCATACATGTTGCTCTATCTCGGTATCAATGGTCCTGGACTGCTTTTCCTGTTTGCCGCTGCCATATTTGCACTCTTGATCTTACCGGTCAGCTATGCCTGGTGGTGGAGCTGTATCAACCTGTCAGCCTGCTTGATTTTTGCCCTGGTGCTCCATTGGGATCTGGCCCCGTTTGCAGTAGTGAATGAAATACCAGTGAGTGAGTGGATGGTGGTTTCTTCCAACCTGGTCTTCCTGAGTTTCACCTTTTCATTCCTGCTGCCAAAACTGATGAATGGTTTGTCAGGCAGTATGGAGAAACAACGGCTGATGCAGATGGACTTGTATGATAAAAACAGTAACCTGGAACAATATGCCTCTATCATTTCACATGATTTGCAAACTCCTTTGCGGACTATCTCCGGTTTTTTAAACCTGCTAGAAAAGAAATACGGAAACAGCCTGGATGATAAAGGCAAAGAATATATTCATTTCGCGGTCGACGGGTCAGCCCATTTGCAACATATAATTACCGGGCTTCTTGATTTTTCAAGGGCCGGCA
This sequence comes from Bacteroidota bacterium, assembly GCA_963169885.1. Lineage (GTDB taxonomy): Bacteria > Bacteroidota > Bacteroidia > Chitinophagales > Chitinophagaceae > JJ008. Next base: position 1,443 of record CAUJFR010000071.1, on the reverse strand, counting down.
AATATGATGCAGGTAAGTTTGAAGAATTCAGCCTGAGAGAAGTAGCTGGTCAGGTGATTCAGTTGCTGAAAGGGCAGCTTGAGGAGAAGGCCGGCGAAGTCCGTTGCGAGTCAGAGTTAATGCTGTTTTCTAACCGATCGGCTTTTATGCAGGTACTCCATAACCTGGTAGGGAATGCAATAAAATATAGCCGTAAGGATGTGCCACCCCGGATCAGTATCAGTGTACAGGATGGAATTGCAGACTGGACTATAAAAGTGGAGGACAACGGAATAGGTATTGAAGAAGAATATTTTGAAAAAATATTTATTATTTTTCAGCGACTGCATTCCCGTATGGAGTATGAAGGAACGGGAATCGGACTCGCGATTGTAAAAAGAATTATAGAAAAACTCAACGGGCGTATCCGGGTGGAATCCACCCCGGGTGCCGGAAGTAGTTTTTATTTTACCATTCCAAAACAGAATGATTAATTATGAAAGAAGTACATATTTTACTGGTAGAGGATAATGAAGGGGATATTGTCCTGACACTGGAAGCCTTTGAAGAAAGTAAAATCCTCAATAAATTCAGCGTGGTGAGGAATGGCAAAGATGCCCTCGACTTTTTATTCAAACAAGCCCCCTACGAGGATGCCAAAGAACCGGATATTATACTGCTGGATATCAATCTGCCACTTAAAAGCGGTATTGAAGTACTGCAGGAAGTAAAGAATGACGACCGGGTGAGGCATATCCCGGTAATCATGCTGACCACTTCATCCTCTGAAAAGGATATTTCCCTTTCATATAAACACCATGCCAATTGCTATATCACCAAACCGGTAGAGGTATTCAAATTCCTCGAAGCCGTGAATGCCATTGAGCATTTTTGGTTACAGATAGTGTCACTGGACGGGAAAAATAAAAGGGAATAATGGTGCGCAGACGCCGATCAGATAATCCGGAAACCTTTTTTCGAAAGTTTCTCATACCTGGTCTTTTCAAAAACAAAAAGAAATGCCCCTTTCCTGGATGATTCCTTTTCCTTCTCTTCCAGTTTTTTCAGAATACCGAGTTCGAGGATCCGCCGGGTGAAATTGCGCTTATCCATTTCTTTTTCATAAATGGCTTCGTAAAGTCCCTGCAACTGCTGCAGGGTGAATTTGCGGGGCAGCAGGGTAAAGCCGGCCGGATGCGTGGATACTTTATCTTTTAATTTTTCCTTGGCCTGACTGATCATCTCCCCGTGATCGAATAAGAGCGCGGGAAGATGATCCAGTTCAAACCATTTGGAATTATGTTCTTTCATCAGCGACTCACTGTAGTCGTTGATCTTGATCAGGGCAAAAAACGCGATGGAGACCACACGGCCCCCAGGGTCGCGGTTCACGTTCCCAAAACAACCCAGTTCTTCCATATACACATCAGTCAGACCGGTCAGCAGGTTCAGCACCCGGGTAGC
>CAUJFR010000070.1 GCA_963169885.1 Bacteroidota bacterium | reverse complement strand
TACATCTCAACGGATGGCGATTGAAGCAGATCCCAGCTGGCTGGAGCAAAGACCGGATGCCGGTCAAAAAGGATTGGCAGCAGCCCGTTCCATTGCCCTGCTCTCCTATCGCCATTACAATGGCTACTCCATCACGCAGCGGAGGGATAAAGCCTTTGTGGCGATGAGTCCTGAAACTGTTTACGCAGCCGACAACTACCAGCGTTACCAGGGAATCAAACTGGTCAACCGGTTTAACGTGATCAGCTACTACCGGTTGTCGCAAAGTATGGACAGCCATGATACCGGCCGCAACCGGGGCGGGGTAAAAGCAGCACTGGCTTCGATCAAGGCAAAAACACTCGTGATTGGTATTCAGTCCGATCTTTTATACCCTATTTCAGAACAGGAATTTTTACAACAACATATACCTGGCGCCGAACTGCTCACTATTACCAGCGAATTCGGGCATGACGGGTTCCTGCTGGAATACGAGAAGATTGAAACCGCCCTGGTGAAGTTTATAGACGAACGAAAATTATCTCATTTAAAAATTGTGAATGACTAACGTATGGAAACACATAAACAGTTAACGATCGGATTATTCGGATTTGGTGTAGTGGGTGAAGGTTTATATAAAGTATTACAGCAAACCCCTTCACTTAAAGCCGGCATTAAGAAAATCTGCATTAAGAACATTGACAAGAAACGGAATGCTCCCGCCAGCCTGTTTACCACGGAGCGTGATGAACTGCTGAATGATCCGGAAATAAATGTAATCGTGGAAGTGATTGATGACGCGGATGCCGCTTTTCATATTGTCAGCACAGCGTTAAATAATGGAAAGGATGTGGTCAGCGCCAGCAAAAAAATGATCGCCGAACATTTAACCGCCCTGCTGGAATTGCAGGAACAAACCGGCCGGTCATTTCTCTATGAAGCAGCTGCCTGTGCCTCTATTCCCGTCATCCGGAACCTGGAAGAATATTATGACAACGACCTGTTGCATTCCATCAAAGCCATCGTAAACGGATCCACCAATTTCATCCTCACCAAAATGTTTGACGAGGGACTGGATTTCAAACAGGCCCTGGTACTTGCCCAGCAACTGGGCTTTGCGGAAAGCAACCCTAAACTGGATGTGGAAGGATTTGATGCGGTTAATAAATGGACCTTCCTGCTTACTCATGCCTATGGAATAACAGCAGGACCTGACCAGATCCTTTTTAACGGGATTCAGGATATCCAGGCGGCGGATGCCGGTGTAGCCAAATCCAAGGGACAGGCTATCCGGCTGGTGGCCCAGGCACAGAAGTTAAGGAACGGGAAAGTGGCGGCCTTTGTATTGCCTCAGTTTATCAACCAGGAGGATCACCTGGCCTTTGTGAAAAATGAATACAATGGGGTGGTCATCGAAAGTGGTTTTGCCGACAAGCAATTCTTTTATGGAAAAGGGGCCGGCAGTTTTCCGACTGCTTCTGCCGTATTAAGTGATATCGCCGCCCTGCGTTACCAGTACCGGTATGAATACAAAAAATTATATCATCATCAACCCCATGAGCTGAGCAACGATATCTTCCTCCGGGTTTATGTAAGTTTCGATGACATTAACCTGATTCCGAAAGACCGCTTTGAATGGATTGAAGAATGGCATGCCAACGAAGACCGGAAATACCTGGTGGGTGTGCTTTCCTTCGACGAACTGAAAAACAATAACTGGTGGAAGGAAAACAATACGTCCCTCGTACTCACCCCCGACCCGGTGATTGAAGACCTGGAATTGAGGAAGCTGAAAAAGAAGAGCCTGGAGCTGGCGGGAATCCTCTGAGAAAATTCGGATTACCGGACTATATATAAGGACTGATACCGGCGTACAACCCATACCTTATTGGTTTTACACCGGTATGAGGCCTTCCTTCCCCATTCCCCTATTTCCAAATCCCCCATTCCCCAATCCCCCATTCCCCATTCCCCATTCCCCACTTACCTCTTTCCTTTACCTTTACCGATATTTACCACTATGCCCGAACTGTCATTGGTGATTACGGTCCTGAACGAAGAGGAGAATATAGCACCCCTCCTGGCATCGGTACGGGCGGCCCTCAGTGGGTTGGATTATGAAGTGATCCTGGTTGATGACGGATCCACCGACCAGACAAAAAAAAGGATATTAGAAGAAGCAGATGACCGGACCTGCCTGGTTGAACTTAGGAAAAATTTCGGTCAAAGTAATGCCATGATGGCGGGTATAGATCATTCCTCCGGCTCTTTTATTGCACTCCTGGATGGTGATCTGCAGAATGATCCACTGGATATTCCCGCTATGCTGGATTTGCTTAAACAAGGAGAATGGGATATGGTAGCCGGCAACCGGAAAAACCGGAAAGATGGATTTATCCTGCGTAAACTACCCAGCCGTATTGCCAATGCACTCATCCGACGGATGACCGGCGTATATATCAACGATTATGGGTGTACGTTGAAAGTCATCCGCCGTGAGATTGCTGCAGAACTGGGATTATATGGCGAATTGCACCGGTTTATTCCGGTACTTGCCCGGATCCAGGGTGCGCGTATAACACAGGTGGATGTACGGCATCATGCACGCATACATGGAAAGAGCAAGTATGGCATCAGCCGGAGTTTTAAAGTGTTGAGCGATTT
>CAUJFR010000069.1 GCA_963169885.1 Bacteroidota bacterium | reverse complement strand
GGCGTAAAATGCTGCCAGATCCACCTGATCGGTGGAAAAAGGCTTGCGTAAATATCCCGCAAAGATTAAAAGCGTTTACTAAAGAGGGAGCTGTCTTATTTTATAAGACGGTTCGCTTTTGTAGGAGGGTGGCATTCAGGAAAAGTCTTATTGGCTTTGCGGGCCATATTTTGCCAGGATCATGGCAGCTACCCGTTCGCCATCCATCGCGGCACTCACAATCCCCCCCGCATAACCGGCCCCTTCGCCGCATGGATACAGGTTCTCTACCTGGGGATGTTGGAGATTATCGGGATTACGGGGAATCCGTACCGGTGATGAAGTCCGGGATTCTGTGGCCACCACCACGGCCTCATTCGTAATATACCCCTTCATCTTTTTTCCGAATTCACGAAAACCAAGACGCAGTCGTTCCGAAACAAAGGCTGGCAATACCTCTTTCATAGAAACAGAATGGATACCCGGTAAATAAGAGCAATCGGGGAGACGCCCTGATTGCTTATTTTCTGTAAAGTCTGCTAACCGCTGTGCAGGAGCAACCAGTTTACCTCCGCCGGCCAAAAAGGCATTTTGTTCAACGGACTGCTGAAAATACATGGCCGCCAACTGACCATATTTATTAAAGGCCTGTACGTCTTTTTCTTCAATGCTGACTACGATCCCGCTGTTGGCATACGGATTATTACGTTTTGAAGGACTCCAGCCATTAACCACCAATTCTCCAGGTGCGGTGGCTGCCGGCGCAATGATGCCACCCGGACACATACAAAAGGAAAATACGCCTTTGCCATCTACCTGCTGCACCCAGCTGTAAGCAGCGGGTGGAAGAAACTCACCCCGCAGATCACAATGATATTGGGCACTGTCAACCAGCGACTGTGGATGTTCGACCCGTACCCCCAGGGCAAAGGGTTTTAATTCGATTTGAATTTTCCTGTGCTGGAGTAACTCAAAAATATCCCGGGCCGAGTGACCGGTGGCCAGGATCACCGCGCTGCCGGAAAATCGTAATCCGTCGGCGGTCTTTATTTCTTTTAGATGACTCCCTTCTAGTATAAAATCAGTTACTCTTTTTTCAAAATGGTATTCGCCACCGCATTCCAGGATTTTTTCACGCATAGCCGTAATGATCTGAGGAAGTTTGTTGGTACCGATATGCGGATGCGATTCATACAGTATTTTTTCATCCGCCCCGAAGTGTACAAACAATTCGAGGATCCGGTTAATATCCCCGCGTTTACTGCTTCTTGTATACAACTTCCCATCACTGTATGTACCTGCACCACCTTCTCCAAAACAATAATTGCTATCCGGATTTACTGCACCTTCTTTATTGAGCAGGGCCAGGTCGCGGCGCCGGGCCCTGACATCCTTACCTCTTTCAAGTATGATGGGCCGGATACCGGATTCAATCAGTTGCAGAGCCGCAAATAGTCCGGCAGGGCCGGCTCCGACAATAATGACTGTTTGTTTTGCTGAACGTACATCGCGGAACGAAAACGATTTTCGTTCTCTTTCCCGGAATGGTTCATCGATATAAGCCAGCAGGCTCAGGTTGATCCAGGGCTGCCGCCCACGTGAATCAATAGATTGTTTTTGGAGTATATAACCGTTTACGACAGCTGGTTTTACGCCCACTGAACGGGCAATCGCTTGTTTCACGAGCGTTTCACTCGCAGCTTCGGAAGGCAATAAACGGAGGCTGATGGTCTTTTGCATAGTGTCAGGTTTTTATCCTGAAAGAGGGGACAAAGATGCAAAGAAAATCCCGGGATATTTTTTTCGTTTTTACCACATCGTATATAAAATTGTGATACCTTCAAACGAGATCGTTTGTTATGAACCCCAGGTACTATTTTTTTCCGGCTCTGCTTTTAATCATTACAGGATTATCCTGTACTACTGCATACCAGGGGCAATCGCTTCAATATAAAGGATACAGGATCAGCAAATCCATGCAGGCTGATTCATCCGTACTGAATTTCCTGCAACCATTCAGTGACAGCGTGAATAACAGCATGAATACGGTCCTGGGTGTTTCTACGGTGAGCATGGAAAAGAAGCTGCCGGAAAGCAGCCTGGGTAATTTTATGGTAGATGCTTTTCTCACGATGGCCAGGGAGAAATACCATACGCAGGTAGACCTTGCCTTTGTTAATTTCGGTGGAATCAGGTTGACCCAGTTACCCGCCGGAAATATCACCCGTGGTAAAGTCTTCGAACTGATGCCTTTTGATAATCTGCTTATTTTACAAAAAGTAAAAGGGACCATCCTGCAACAGGTGCTTGACCTGGTAGCGGCACGAGGCGGATGGCCGGTGTCGGGTATGCGTATGCAGATCCGTAACGGGAAAGCGGTAAATGTACTAATCGGAGGTATGCCGCTGGATCCTGAAAAAGTGTATACTATCGCCAATTCTGATTTTATTGCAAACGGGGGGGATAATGCGGATATGCTTCGGAATATACCCCAGATCACAAATGGCTACCTGATGCGGGATGCGATTATTGATTATATCGCATGGCTGAACAGCCAGGGTAAAACGATCGCTGCAACCATTGAAAACCGGGTGACCCATGTTGAGTAGAAAACGATTTTTTAAACAGGCAGCACTGACAGCCAGCGGCCTTTTGGCCGGACCAGCATTACTGGAGGCTGCGGAATATTTTAATCCGCTCCGGCTGACCATCCTGCATACCAACGATACCCATAGCCGGTTGGAGCCCTTTCCCATGGATGGTGGCAGAAACCAGGGAATGGGTGGAATAGCATCCAGGGCCCGCCTGATCAGTCAGGTAAGGCAGGAGGAAGAACAGGTATTATTACTCGATGCAGGAGATATCTTTCAAGGCACTCCTTATTTCAATATATATAAAGGAGAACCGGAGATCAAAGCCATGACCCTGCTCGGCTATGATGCCTGTACGATCGGCAATCATGATTTTGATGCCGGTATGGAAAACCTGGCGACGCAACTAACCAAACATGCACGCTTTCCGATGCTGGTCTGTAACTATGATTTCAGCAGCACCCCGATGGAAAATAAAACCGAACCATACCGGGTGATCCGGAAAGGCAAACTAACAATCGGTCTGCTGGGCGTGGGGATTGAAGGAAAGGGACTGATACCGGAT
>CAUJFR010000068.1 GCA_963169885.1 Bacteroidota bacterium | reverse complement strand
CTATACTTTTAAAATATTTGTTAGAAAATTTGGAATGAAAAGTGATTCTGCTCTATATTTGTGTCATCAAACAGCGAAACGGTTTGACAGTTCTTTAAACTTTGTGGGGTGATGAAATTGCGTAAGCATGGCAGACATGCCCTCTTGTCTCGGGGGTGGAGGTTACAGGATAAATATATCATAGAGCCGCAAGGGTAGCAATACCTGAGCGACCAGGGTCGACCACTGAACTTTGTGCTACAACTAACTGCTCCGTGGAGGTTCGATCCCTCCCCCTACAGCTTTTCTCGTGCGACTTTGAAAGCCGCTGTGTTCCTTTCACAGCGGTTTTTTTTATGCCCCCGGGTCTCCCGAAGGGGACCCGGGGACATACTTCTCCCGAAGGGGACGCCTATTATATTCCGGTGTCTCCCGAAGGGGACGCCGGAATTATTACTCTCCACTTATTACCTTTGCTGTCTTAACCAGTTTAGTCCTTATATGAGTCAACTAGCCCGCCTTATCCTTATCCCCCTCGCTATCGGGATGCTTCCTTTATTTTCCAATGCGCAAGACACTACCTTAAAAAAACTTCGCACTGAAACAGAAAGAAGCATTAAGAAAGATCCGGATACAAGCAAGAAAGTCTGGAGAAGAGGCGGCGTCTATGGCATCAATGTATCACAGGGTTCTCTGAGCAACTGGGCAGCGGGTGGTGATGATTTTTCACTTTCCGTCAACTCCCTGCTCAGTCTCTATGCCTTTTACAAAAAAGATAAACACAGCTGGGATAATACTTTTGATTTCAATATCGGCTATGTAAATACGACGAGTCTGGGTGGCCGCAAAAACGATGACCGGTTTGATTTTCTTTCGAAATACGGACAGGCCCTGAACCCGAAACTGAACCTGACCGTGCTGGCCAACCTGCGTTCTCAGTTGTTCAAAGGATATACCTATCCCAACAATGTAAAAACGTTTTCCTCGGCCTTCATGGCACCGGGTTATTTGCTGACCAGTCTGGGTCTTGATTTTAAACCCAAAAAGAATCTTTCCATCTTCATATCACCAGTCACTGCCCGTTGGGTGATCGTAAGGGATACAGCACTTGCCAATAAAGGACTATATGGAGTAACACCCGGTAAAAAATCGAACCTGGAGTTCGGTGCCTTTGCCACGGTAAACTACATGAAAGAGATCAATAAACATGTTACGTACAAAAGCCGTCTGGATCTTTTCTCCAATTACCGGCATAACCCGAAGAATATCGACATTTTCATGTCCAATATCCTGAATGCCAAACTGGGTAAAGTATTATCCGTATCCTGGAGCCTGGACTTCATTTATGATGATGATGTTCGGCTCTTCGGAAAAAATCAACGGTCGGCAGCCCTGCAGGTGAAATCGTTGGTCGGTTTGGGTTTCCTCGTTCGTTTCTGAGGATAGTATTATTAATTATTAGATTATTGATTATTTCCTGCAATCTGTAAATGGCTGAAAGCTAAGACAGTGCTCCTGGCATAGCCTGTATTTACTCCCGACTAATGACTCCCGACTCCCGACTGTTTTAACATCTTTTTTATACTAATATTTCTCCTTGTCAGTTTAAGCAGTGCTTTATCTTTGCAATACCCTCTGAAAAACGGTCAAACACACACATCAACACGCAAACGAACCACGGATGAACAGGTCTGTTTTATTTTTATTGCTCATACTGATCAGTAGTACCAGCCAGGCACAGGATGCGGTTGTACGCAAACTGCAAATGGAATCACTCCGGCAGATCAAAAGGGATGTACCGGATACCGGTAAGAAAACCTGGATAAAAGGGGGTGCTTATGCATTGAGCATCGGGCAGGGAAGCCAGAGTAACTGGGCCGCCGGTGGTGATGATTTTTCCTTCACCATCAATACCAGTCTCCGTCTTTTTGCCTTTTATAAAAAAACAAAACACAGCTGGGATAACACCCTTGATATCAACTTTGGTTACCTCAACACCACGAGCCTGGGCAGCCGTAAAAATGATGACCGCTTTGACCTGCTCTCCAAATATGGATTGAAACTGAATAAGAAATTCAACCTGGCTACCCTGGTCAATTTCCGTTCGCAGTTTCTGAAAGGCTACACGTATCCGAATAATGTAAAGACTTTTGCTTCTGCCTTTCTTTCCCCGGCCTACCTGGTCGTCAGTCAGGGTATCGATTTCAAACCCAATAAGGAACTTTCAATCTTTGTCTCCCCGGTTACTTCCCGCTGGGTATTTGTGACCGATAGTACGCTGTCAGCCAAAGGAGAATACGGGGTGAAACAACATACACACAGCATTAACCAGAACGGGGCTTTCGCCACCATCGGCTATCAGCGTGCTTTCAATAAAATGGTTTCCTATAAAAGCCGCGTGGACCTTTTTTCCAACTACCAGAAAGATCCCCAGAATGTGGATGTCTTCATGACCAATACCCTCTCCGCCAAAGTTGCAAAGATCATTGCCTTCAGCTGGAATGTGGACATGATCTATGATGATGATGTGCGACTCTTCGGCCCAGAAAACTCTTCACCCGGACTTCAGTTCAAGTCAATCATCGGCGTAGGTCTTCAGGTTAAAATATAGTCGTCCGTTATTAGTTAATAGTAATAGGGTGGGCCTGCTTTCTTTTTCTGATTAAATGTCATTTCCTATTTTACTTGTTGGTTCAACAAGATTTCCAATTTCTTCTGACAAAGCATACTCCCGACTCCCGACTAAAGACTAACGACTATCTTTGCCCGCTATGGGACAAAAGAAATTAGTCCGGTTTGCCGAGCTGGAAACCTTTAAAAATGTACTGCAGTTTCCGGAAAACACCCCTGGCACCTGGCATTCGTTTTTTGGCAATCAACACCCGATCACCCTGGAACTGGCCTGCGGAAAAGGCGAATATGCGGTGGGACTGGGTCAGTTATACCCGGACCGGAATCTGATTGGGGTAGACCTGAAGGGTAACCGGATCTGGGTGGGTGCCAAAAAGGCGATTCAGCAAAAGCTTGATAATGTGGCCTTTCTGCGTACACAGATCGATAAAATCGCGGAATATTTCGCCCCGGGTGAAGTGGCAGAGATCTGGATCACATTTCCCGACCCCCAGTTAAGGTTCTCTAAGGCCAAAAAACGGCTGACTCACCCTAAATTTCTACGGCTCTACCAACAATTCCTCGCTCCCGGTGGTTGTATACATCTGAAGACCGATAGTCCGGACCTGTACCGATTTACCAAAACGGTAATTGGTATTTACGGATGCCCGCTGCTGGATGATACAGACAATGTATATGCGGCGGAAAAGGTATCGGATGAACTGAATATTAAAACCCATTACGAATCACTCGATATTGCCGGAAGTAACCGGATTCATTATCTCCGATTTGGATTACCTGCCGACCTGGGTAACAAAGAAAAAGACGGGATACTGAAAGAAATACTACTCAACGATGAAAGACCTGACTGAGGGCCTGCATTATTACTGGAGCGAAGATGGGTTGATCGTGCTCACCGAACAATACCATCTGGAAAAAGGCTATTGCTGTGGCAATGGCTGCCGGCATTGCCCTTATGATTTTGAAAATGTACCGGAGCCCCGACGTTCAGAATTGGCCGAACAACGGGAAAATAATCCTCCGGCGCACCGGCCGTGATTCGCAATTTCCTTTTTACATTAATAGTCATTTGTTATTGCCGGGGATCACAATACACCCATACGGGGTGAGGGAGACATCCTGGGAAACGACGATTGCTACCAACAATGCACCCCTAAAGGGGTGAAAAGAGAAGGGCATTTACAAGAATGAT
>CAUJFR010000067.1 GCA_963169885.1 Bacteroidota bacterium | reverse complement strand
TCCTGAATGCCACCCTCCTACAAAAGCGAACCGTCTTATAAAATAAGACAGCTCCCTCTTTAGTAAACGCTTTTAATCTTTGCGGGATATTTACGCAAGCCTTTTTCCACCGATCAGGTGGATCTGGCAGCATTTTACGCCCTTATTGATGCAGTTCACCGAAAATAAAGGGGGAAGTCGTACAGAAAACTAATTTTACATTTCAAAACCAACCTATATGGCGCTACTTGAACTTCAGAACCTGAAAAAATACTTCGCCACACAGAAGGCTGTTGACGATATCAGCCTGACTGTTGAAAAAGGACAGATCTTCGGACTGCTCGGACCCAACGGGGCCGGCAAGACCACCCTGATCCGGATGATTACCGGGATATTTTATCCCGATGAAGGTCAGATCATTTTTGATGGCAAAAAATTCGACCCCATTAAGGATGTGGGTTACATCGGGTATATGCCGGAAGAAAGAGGGCTGTATAAAAAAATGAAGATCGGGGAACAGGCAATGTACCTCGCTCAGCTGAAAGGACTGAGTCACAGTGACGCACAATCGAAAATAAAAAAATGGTTCGCCCGTTTTGAAATGGACAGCTGGTGGAATAAAAAAGTGGAGGACCTGTCCAAGGGGATGGGACAAAAACTGCAGTTTGTCACTACTGTACTGCATGAACCCAAACTGATCATTCTGGATGAACCCTTCAGCGGACTTGATCCGGTTAACAGCAACCTGATCAAGGATGAGATATTCAACCTGGCCCAGGGCGGATCCACCATCATCTTCAGCACCCACCGGATGGAACAGGTGGAAGAGATCTGTAATCATATTGTACTGGTGAATAAGGGGAAGAAGATACTGGATGGTACGGTCAAAGGCATCAAACAGGATTTCAAAGAAAATATTTACAGTGTGGGGATGAACCAGCCACTCAGCCAGGTTCCGGCTACTGCACCATTTGAGCTGACCGGTCATCTGGAAGACCGTCATGTGATCCGCATCAAAGAAGGCAGTGGCCCCAATGAGGTATTGCGTTACCTGCTGGATCAGGGCGGCAGTATACATTCATTTAATGAGATCCTGCCTTCTCTGAATGACATTTTCATCAAACTGGTGGAAGGTACCCCTACGGCCCGCCAGTTTCAACCGGTTCACGCTTAATCACCTTTCAAACCAACCAAATGAATAAGATATTTATCATCATACGCCGCGAATACCTGACCCGGGTGCGCAAAAAAACATTTATCATTTCCACTTTACTGTTTCCCTTGTTGTACCTGGCGCTGATTTTCGGAATGGGATTCATTGCAGAGAAAAGCAAACAGAGTCTGCATGTGGCGCTGATCGATTCTTCCGGCTATTTTACAGCTCCTTTGCTGAGTAAAGAAAACCTGGCGGATGACAATTCCGTAATCACTCTTGTAGATAAAAATGCGGATTCCGTAATGGCGGATCATAAGAAAGCCGGCTATGACGGGTATATTATCGTACCGGCCATAAACTGGAAACAAGGAGCCCCTTTATTATTCAAAGCGAATAAAGCGTATGGCCGGAGTTCCACCGCCGCTGTAGAAGCCAAACTAAATACTATCTGGACGGCGATAAAAAAAGACAGCCTGCAGATCGACTCATTGAAACAGGATATCCTCAATCAACGGTTGATGGTAACACCGAAAAACATCCAGGATGAAACTGCCAATGCCCAATATGCGGAGGCAATCGGCTATATATGCGGATTCCTGATCTACCTGATCCTCCTTATTTATGGCTCACAGGTTATGATGGGTGTGATGGAAGAAAAGACCAACCGGATCGCCGAGGTCATTGTTTCGTCGGTCAAGCCCTTCCAGATGATGCTGGGTAAGATACTCGGTATTGGCCTGGTGGCCCTGACCCAGTTCCTGCTCTGGATCGCCTTTGTGCTGATCATTTACAATGTGGGTAAGGCTTCCGGAAATACCGGTATGGCTTCGGATATGGTGGGTAAAATGCAACAAATATTTACCAGCGTGAATGTTCCCCTGATCCTGTTTTGCTTTGGGTTCTATTTTCTGGCGGGCTTTTTCTTTTATGCTTCACTCTATGGAGCGATCGGCAGTGCCGTCAATGAAGATATGCGTGAAGCGCAATCCCTGAGTTTCCCGGTCACCATGCTCGTGATCATTTCCATAGCCATGATGACCGCCGCCATTGCAGACCCGACCGGACCCATTGCCGTCTGGGGCAGTATCATCCCATTCAGCTCCCCGATCGTGATGATGGCCAGGATTCCTTTCGGCGTACCGGGCACAGTACCCTGGTGGCAGCTTATTCTTTCCATGAGTGTGCTGATCCTGAGTTTTACATTCACGGTGTGGTTTGCCGGAAAAATTTACCGTACCGGTATCCTCATGTATGGTAAAAAGCCAACGTGGAAAGAATTGATGAAGTGGGCGTTCAGGAAGAACTAAGGGGGGTTGCTCGGCAAGAGGCTTTACGGATTTGATACAGACTGAAAGGAGAATGAGTAATCAGTAATCAGTAATGAGTAGCTGATCGTATAGACCTAATATAAAGGCGCCCTCCGAAAATCGGAGGGCGCCTTTATATTAGGGTCTTCGCCTTACTCATTACTGATTACTCATTACTATCTCATTCTGTATCAAATCCGTAAAGACTCTTCCGCTTTTACTCATTACTCATTACTCATTACTCATTATTCATTACTCATTATTGTTAATTTTTCCCAAATCCCCGCCGAACTGTAACTTAATACGAAATCAATCGTATATTTGATACGAAGTATTTCGTGGAAAACAAATTTATCATTAAACTACAACGCATGAAACCAACAACCCTTTCTCCCGGCAAGTACATTATGATTTTCCTGATCCTGGTGGTCAGTATCGGACTTATTTCCTGGGATTACCAGCAGAAAAGCGGCATTTCGCCGACCGACCAACAAGACACCATTCCCAAAAAAGAAAAAAAAGTAAAGGACCTGGACGATGTCCTGGCAGAACTGGATCAGGCTGACCTGCAGATCGACCTGCAAAAAATGCAGGCCGAGATCGCCAAAGCCATGAAGGAATTTGATGGGGATAAGATCCGAATGGAAATTGACAAGGCCATGAAAGAAGTGGATATGAAAGCCATTCAGGCCGAGATCGCCAAAGCCATGAAGGAATTTGACGGGGATAAGATCCGGCTGGAAATCGACAAGGCCATGAAAGAGGTGGACATGAAAGCAATCCAGGCCGAGATCGCCAACGCCATGAAGGAAGTGGATCTCGCAAAAATCCAGCAGGAAGTACAGGCGGAACTGGCGAAAGTGGATTTGGACAAGATAAAAAAGGAAATGGATAATGTGAAAGAAATTGATATGAAGAAACTGGAAGTGGAGATGAAAAAACTCAGTGAGGAAATGAAGGAACTCGGTCCGAAATTAGAAATGGAAATGAAAAAGGCCAAAGAGGAAATGGAAAAAGCAAAAAAAGAGATCAAAGAATATAAAACATTTGTGGACGGACTGGACAGTGATGGACTCATCAGTAAAAAAGAAGGTTATTCCCTGCAGCATAAAAACGGTGAATTACTGATCAATGGCAAAAAAGCCAGTGACGGAACGTATAACAGGTACCGCGCGTTCCTGGATAAACATCCGAAATTTACCATCAGTGTAAAAGAAGATGAGGACTCCGTCATCGAACTATAAACAGTAAACAGGCAGGCATGGCTGATAAGGGAAACCGAATCCGGTACCTTTACCAGCCATGTTTTTATACCAGTAATTTTTTGAACTATTCTCCTTTAAGACGCCTCCACCTGTACAATAAATAAATCAGGCTTATCAACCAGGCCATGGCCAGCCCTTGTTTGAGGTAAAAAAGAAAATTGGAGGTTGGCACTGCTGCCAATATACGATACCAGGATTCCGGCAGAAAATAACGCCTGATCTTTTCTGGCGCCCGATAAATCACTTTTGGATTGACGGTATAGTAATAAAAGGCCGGATCACCAGTATGGTAATAATTCCGGATATATCCTGTATCCGGGTGTATGTAGCGGATACTGTCATTAGCCGCCTGCACCTGCAGGGTAACCGGGCGCCCCTGCATCCGCCTGAAAACGGAGAGGCCGAGTGGCTTTCCATTTTCTTCTGAAACGAGCAACTGATTATACGTAATATCAACCAATACCCATTGCTGAATAGCAGGGAGATAACATTCATTCACCACGTGATGATCGCCGGGTTTCATGATTTCTATCATGCGCGTCTCAATACCCCGGGCCAGGCAAAAATAATTAAACATCATAGCCAGGTGACCGCACCAGAGTTTACGGGAACTATCGGCAGCAAAAAAACGGTACATGTCCCAGGGATCCTGCAACGAATCATAGAGGTCGGGTTTTCCCAGTTGTTTACTAAACTGATCGTATAGGAACGTACCGATCCGTTTGACCTGAACCTGTGCGGCCGTATCGGTGTCTTTTAATACTGAGTCAAGAAATTGGTTGGCCTGTGCCCGGCCCTCTGCCGGAAAATCAGTAAAAAAGGAATTCCATTCCCCGGAAGGCGGTTTGTATAAAACAGCTTCCTCCACATACGGTTTGTAATCAAAATTTTGTCGGCGCAGAAAAATAGCGGCATTGATTACTATTAGTAATCCAAAAAGGAAAAGCGGAAATTTCCGGTTGCCGGGCATTAACATGTATGCAAGTTAAGCCGATGTGTTAAAAAAGAAGCGGGAAGCCAAAACCGCCAGGTTGAAAATTAAAAGCCGCTGATATTAAATGGAGAAGGCATTATTTCATAATCGCCCATTTCAATCATTTCGATTTGCAGTTGAAAGGTCTCATCTGTTTTGATCACTACTTTATCCCGGGTGACTTTTTTGAAACCGGTTTTTTCAAATACGAACTTATAGATTCCTGGTTTCAGTTCATCAAATGAAAAACCACCCAGCTCATTACTGATTACGATCTTTTCTTTTTTGGAATTACCCACATAGGCTGTAATACTCACATCTTTCAACGGCTTTTTGCTTTCTGCATGAACCACTACACCGTTCATTTCATCTTTTGATCCATTACCCGGCCCATTATTAGCCCTGCTTAAATAGGCA
>CAUJFR010000066.1 GCA_963169885.1 Bacteroidota bacterium | reverse complement strand
ATTATTGAAGGTCCAGTTCCAGCTGTTTACATTATGCGCTCCGTTGTGGTTGAACGTATACGTATTCTGCAAACAACTGAGCGCGGTGGTGTAAGTGAAACCCGCATTGACAGTGTCGGCTGCCACAAAGGAACGGGTATGCTCCGGCATTTCCTGTCCGCATTCATCCAAAATTACAGAGCCGTCATTTCCGGCTTTCAGGGTAAGCTGGTAGGTACCGCCTACATAGATGGGAGTGGTGAACTTTACAATCGCGTAGTCTGATTTTCCATAGACACAATTGCCATACGCGGTGGCCACGGTGAGCGGAGCGGGTCCGGTAATGGTGAAATCACTGCCATCCGGACTGATCGTATTACAGGCGACTTTTTTGGGGAAATAAACGATAACGGAATCGGTGGCACAACCGGCTTTGCCCACACTGTCGGCAAAAATGGGCTGAGGGATAGCATAAAGAAATGGCACCTGTTCATTTACTGGTATATTTCTTCCACAGTTATCAAGCAAGGTATTGTTATCCGTTCCGTTTTTGATTACCAGTTGGTAGTTATTATTGGTCATCGGAGCGGAAAGGGTGAGCACTATTTCATCAAAATCAAATCCAAATGCACAGGAATCCGGTGTGGCAGAAATGACGGTTGCTACTGCAGGGATTATACTGAATTCCGAACCGGTGATGGTGTTACTGTTGCAACGTACTTTTTTATTGAGTTTGACCGTGATCTTCGTACCATCACAATCGGGTTTTGCGCTCAGTAAATGTGGTTCCAATGGATCTGTGATTACTGCAGTGCCTCCTGTAAAGGAAAGGTTGTATCCGCTCTGTGTATCAGTAAAATGGCTTACCAGTAAAATATACTCGTGTCCAAGGATCAGCGTTGGCATCTTGGCAAAAGTTGGTGCATTATCTGATGGGGTGGAAGCACATTGAATACCAGTTACACCCGTAGCAGATGCTCCGGTCGGACCATAAGTACCGGCCCAGTTACCTGCAACAATAATGGTAATATCTGTAAAAATATCATTCGGATTTTTTCCAGTTATGTCATACAATTGCCAATCATAGTCTTCGTTTGCAGCTAACGGTGTTATGGTAAACCCCAATGTACCTGCTGTATAACAGGCAAAGCGATAAAAAAATGGATTTCTGTTTTCATACGGAGCTGCATTTGGCTGATTGGAGCAACCAGGAACAAACAACGGGTTTGTATTACATAAAGGAACAATAGTTTGTGTAAAAACGGATGTGCCACATACAGGGAAAGCCGTTGCAGGAGTTTGCCCAAGTGTCGTACAGGGCTGAGCAAAAGCAGGTTGATGTAAAAACAGGACGCCAATCAGAATAAACAGGTATGTTAAATAGTAGGACTTCATTCGTTGGTACTTGGTGAATAGAGACAAGCAGATCATCGAAAACGTTGCCTTGATCAGGCCAGCCGGTATTGCTTTCCGGGCAAAGATAATACCACAGACTGTAATTCTAAATTCAACAGGGCCCCGGCCACCCCGCTGCTGCTGAGTCCGCTCCGGAGGTTCAGTTCGTCGATTGGTATGGTATCCTTTTCTTTTAGTAAATCCACGATGATCCGCTCCTCCGGACTCAGTTCTATAAATAACTCCCGCTGGCTGATCTGCCCTTTCTTTTTCGTCTTTTCCTCCCAGCCCATCAGTTCGATCAGTTGGGATGGGTCGGTGAGCAATGCGGCTTTATTGGACCGGATCAGACCATTGCAGCCCGCACTTTTCGCATCGGTTACTTTACCGGGCAGGGCAAATACATCCCGGTTATAATTATTGGCCAGTTCCGCGGTGATCATACTGCCTCCTTTTTCTCCGGTTTCTATGACTATCGTTGCGTCGGTCATGCCCGCCACGATCCGGTTGCGGCTGGGGAAATTATGTTTATCGGGCTTTACTCCGCAACGAAATTCACTGAGCAGACCGCCTCCGGTCCGGCACATTTCCTTTGCCATACCACTATGGGCGGGGGGATAAACCTGGTCCAGTCCATGTGCCAGTACCCCAATCGTCGGAATTTCATTTTTCAACGAGGATTTATGGGCAATGGCATCAATGCCATACGCCAATCCGCTGACGATCGTAACCTTAGCTGCAGCCAGGGCTTCCACTAATTTCTCTGTTTGTTGCCGGCCATATTCTGTATTACTCCGGGTGCCGATGATGGCCGCCATCCGGGAGGCATTCAGATCGGGTTCACCCTTCATGAACAGCAGGGTGGGTGAGTCATAACAATTCAGCAATCGTTTGGGATAAGCAGGATCGGTCAGGAAGATCGCCTTGAGTTGATGCTTTTTCATTTCACGGACTTCCGCTTCGGCCTGTGAAAAATCACGAAACCGGGTTATCGCACTGGCCCTGACCGGACCAATCCCTTCAATCTTTTCCAGGAATGATTTTTTGGCGTGGAAAATTTCCTCCGCTTCGCAATGCTGTAATAAGATTTTCGCCTGCACGGTACCGATATTCGGTACCATCGTCAGCGCGAGCTGGTAAATAAGGTCTGAACGCATAGGTAATAAGGTCAGCCCCAAATATAGGGGGACAAACGCAGAAATTATTTAGCGATCACCTTTAGCTCCGTTCTTCGGTTAACAGCCCGTCCGGCTTCCGTTTTATTTTCGGCCACAGGTCTGGTTTCCCCATAGCCTTTGGCGGTCAGTCGCTGGGCCGGAATATTTTTGCTGACCAGGTAATTCACCACCGCTTTCGCCCGGTTGTTACTCAGGGCCAGGTTGTCGGCTGGTTTTCCGATATTATCGGTATGACCACCGATCTCGATTTTCACCGTGGGGTTATCCAGCAGCAGCTGTACCAGGAGGTCCAGTTCGGCCTGTGATTCGGTTTTCAGTTCAAACTTATTGACATCAAAGAAAATATTGTTCAATACAATATTCGCATTGATCTCAAAAGGCTGCAACCCGATATTTTTTTCATAGGTGGTATCGGGGTTAATTCCTTTCAAGGAAAAATTATCTGAGTAAAACAGGTATCCTTTTTTATTGACATTAAAGGCATAATCTTTTCCAATGGCTAAAGTGATCAGGTATTCGCCTTTTTCATTGGTTTCCACCTGGGTCATAGGTTTCCTGGTTTCAAGATCAATCAGCTCAACCGTGGAAGGGAGACCGGCATTTGTTTTTTTATCAAATACTTTTCCCTTCACCCATAGTGTTTTAAATGGCCGGACATTTTCCCTCAATTCAAAACGGTAAATATCGAGTCCGCCCCGGGAATCGTTCCGGTCACTGGCATAATAAGCCGTCTTGCCATCCGAAGCAATAAACAACGTGCCTTCGCGGTCAATGGTATTTATTGGATAACCAAGATTAACGGGGCGTGTCCAGCTGCCATTGGGCTGCCGGCGGACAAAAAACAAGTCTTCATCGCCATAGCCCTGCCAGAAAGAGGAGGTGAAATACAGGGTCTGATTATCGGCATGGATAAAGGGACATTGTTCGTCGCCGGGTGTATTGATGCCACCCCCGAGATTTTCCGGTTCACCCCAGCGACCATTGGGCTGCATCCGGCAGACATAAATATCGCTTCCGCCAAATCCGCCGAAGCGACGGCTTACAAAATAGAGTTCGCGTTTATCAGGTGAAAGACAAGGTTGTGCATCCCACTGATCGGTATTGATACCAGGACCCAGGTTGATCGCTTCACTCCAGCCATTTTCTGTTTTATACGAAATATACAGGTCGCAACCACCCATGCCATCCTTGCGGTAGCAACCGGTAAAGACCAGCCATTGTCCGTCCTGGGAAATATTCTGTGCGCCTTCACTATTCTCCGTGTTCACATTGCCTTCCATGGGCCTGGCCTTGCTCCAGTTGCTGTCGTTTTTTTGCTGGCTGGAAAAAAAATCTTCGTTGGTGCCATTTAGTTTGCGGGTAAAGGCAAATTCCTTTCCATCAACCGTTAAACAAGGAAAATATTCGGACTCGACAGAGTTGATGCTGTCACCCATATTCCGGGGGGCAAATACATAATTTTTTTCCGGGTTGTTCTTCGCATATTCCACCGCAAATTCATAGGACCGTTTCCGCTTGCCCAGGTTTTCCAGGGTGAGCGGGTTATTGGGTTTCTTTTTTTCAAGGAGTTCATTCACGGCGGCCAGGGCTTTTTCAAATTCGCCGATTCCGGCAAGGTTAACGCTGTAAGGGAGCCGTTCGGGCAGTGTATAATTGGAGTCGATAGCAAATGCCTTTTCGTAATTCTCGATACTGGTCCGGTAATTTTTCATTTTCCCATATAGATTACCCATGGCGAGGTAGGCATCCACAAAACCGGGATCGGTTTTAACGGCCAGTTGCAGAAGACCGAGTGCGTTGGCATAATTGCCATCTGCTGCCCGCTCATAAGCCTGATCAAAGTATTGCTGGGCTTTTTTATTTACTTTACCCGGGTCGTAGGGCTGGGTAAAAGAAATAAGCTGAATGCAGCAATAAACCAGGAGAAGAAAAAGTTTTTTCATGGATCTGTTGATAGAGTTTAAAGGTACTCATTCCTTTTTCCTGTCATAATCTGTGCTGCGAAATTTTATGTAATTTTTTAAAAACAGGCATCGTCCAACAAATTACTGTTTATGGGCAAATCTCTTCTGACAGGGTTCCTGTTGATTGTTTTGATTCAATGCAGGGCACAGGTTGATTTTTCCCCGGCACTCTGGCAAGATATTGACAGTTCGATCGGCAAGAAGGAGCGGTTAAAATCACTGGCCTTTCGCGTGGATCAACTGCTGCCCGCTGCCTTTAAACAGGGAAATAACCTCGCGGTTGCCCGTTGTCTCGACTACCAGCTCCGGCTGCGTGACCTGCTCACGGAAGACAGCCTCTATTTCCATAATTCAAGGACGATCGACAGCCTCCTGCGGTTGTCTCAGCTACCTGCAGAACTGAAGGCCTCCCTCCACCTGCAAATGGCCAGGCGGCTGTACTGGTTTGCGCGGAAGTACTTCCGGTTCAGCCGTATACTGTATGAGCGAAAGGAACAACCGGTGAATTATGCGGCACTTTCCAACCAGGCATTGTGCCAGCTGGGGCGCGATCATTTTATAGCCGCCCGTCAACTCGCGGCTGGTCTGAAGGACCTGGCCCTCCCGGACATTCTCTGGATGTCTTCCGATCCCCTGCAGTTTCTTTTCAAACCGGCTTACTATGATATCCTTACCGCCGAACAGATCACATTGGAGGGTAAAGGGTATAGTTATGAGAATCCTTTTACACAGGAGGATTCGGACGTATTCGCTTATTCGCCGGATGTGTTCAT
>CAUJFR010000065.1 GCA_963169885.1 Bacteroidota bacterium | reverse complement strand
GCCCTCCGCCGGAATGATCCATCCTTCCTGGCTGATAAAATTTATAATAAACTGCAAAAAGATGGTACCGGCGATGCCGCAGCCGTTCGCAGTAAATTAATGAATCCTGCAAACTGGTATTTACCCTTCAACTGGTAAATCAGCAGGAAAGACAGTTCTTTTAGCAAGCAGTCGATAGAAAAAGGCAGGGAATCAAGTACCTGTCTTTTTCGTTTTAAGGAACTACCGTAATTTCATGATCTTACTGATATCAAGAAATACAACAACTCATGCGCACCCGATTTCTTTCTTTTCTGCTGCTGTCCGCCGCTTTCAACCTGCAGGCGCAAAAGCAAAACGATGTGACCACACCGCTCCATGCCATGCAACCGGATTATCCCGTGCCTTATGTTATTCCGGGAAAAGCCGATGTGAAAAAAGTACTGGACCGCATATACAACTACCTCGATACTGTGACGCCCCCGGTCATGATCAATAAAAAAACCGGTGCCGTACTGAATGATCCCGCACAACTTGATACCAACAGCGCTGTAAAACAGGGCGATTTCCGGCTGACCAGTTATGAGTGGGGCGTAACCTATGCCGCCATGCTGCGCGCCGCTGAAACCACTGGTGATAAACGCTATGCTACTTATGTGAAGGACCGTTTTGATTTCCTCAGCAAATGGATACCGGCAGTAAAAGCAAAATTTCCGGTGGAGTATATCCGCAGCCAGCGCTTCCTGCACCAGCCCATCGACCCACATGCACTGGATGATGCCGGTGCCGTATGCGCGGCCATGATCAAGGCACAACGGGCCGGAATTAACGATGGCCTGCGTCCGCAGATTGATGTATTCATTAACTATATCTTCAATAAAGAATACCGCCTCAAAGACGGCACCCTCGCCCGTAACCGTCCGTTAAAAAATACCATCTGGCTCGATGATATGTTCATGGGTGTACCAGCCATGGCCCAGATGGGAAAAATGACCGGACAGAAAAAATACTTCGATGAAGTGGTTAAACAAATCCGCCAGTTCTCCGCCCGCATGTTCAATAAAGAACTCGGCATCTATATGCATGGCTGGGTGGAAAGTATGAACCCTCATCCCGAATTTCACTGGGGACGAGCCAATGGCTGGGCCTTACTCACGCTGACCGAAGTACTGGATGTACTGCCTGAAAATCATCCCGGTTTCAAAATGGTACTGGATCAGTACCGGGCTCATGTAAAGGGACTGGCGAAATACCAGGATGGTACCGGTTTCTGGCATCAGTTACTGGATAAAAGCGACAGCTACCTCGAAACATCCGCTACCGCCATCTATACCTATTGCATTGCCCATGGGGTAAACAAGGGCTGGCTGGATGTAAAAGCCTATGCGCCGATGAGTCTCCTGGGCTGGAGTGCCGTGGCTTCCAAAGTAAATGATAAAGGACAGGTGGAAGGCACTTGTGTGGGAACCGGAATGGCTTTTGATCCCGCTTTCTATTATCATCGTCCGGTAAATGTATTCGCCGCCCATGGGTATGGTCCTGCCTTATTCGCCGGTGCGGAGATCACCGCCATGCTCGATAAGTTCACGTTCCGCATCAATGACAGTGCGCTGATGCTGGATGAGGATAAGTCAGGCAATGTGCCCCTGCACTGGTAAGAAAATTAATAATGAATTCCGAATAAAGAGCAGTTATGAAACAGTTGAAATCAGTGAAGCTACTTGTGTTTTTATTAATGTTATCGTTGTCCGGTGTGGCACAAACCGGAACTCAGGCCAACATACGTAAAGTAAATATTGCCGTCAATAAACCCACAACAGCCATTTCACCTAATATGTGGGGGATCTTTTTTGAAGATATCAATTTCGGAGCCGATGGGGGCTTGTATGCCGAACTTATTAAGAACGGCTCCTTTGAATTTCCCATGCCGATGATGGGCTGGCGCGATCCCGATACCGAAGCACAGGGTGTGTTGCTGATCGTGAACCAGGCCGCCCATGTCGTGAATCCCCGCTATGCGCAATTGAAATTGAAAGGCACGGGTGATTATGTATTACTCAATGATGGCTTTCGCGGTATTGGTATTCAGAAAGACGAAACCTATCTGTTCAGCATTATGGCCAAACAATTGAGTGGCCAAAGCAATATCCGCCTGGAAATGGTCAATGCTAAAGGTACGGTGATCGGTAAGGCTGAACCTGTTTCTGTTATTGGTGACTGGAAAAAATACAATCTCTCTTTCACCGCCAGTGATACGGCGCAGAAAGGAAAACTGCGGATCATCTTCAACGGTCAAGGTGAACTCCACATGGACCGGCTCTCTTTATTTCCCCAGCATACCTGGAAGAATCGTCCCAATGGTTTGCGGAATGATCTGGTACAGAAATTAGCGGATTTAAAACCTGGCTTTCTTCGTTTTCCCGGTGGTTGTATAGTAGAAGGACGTGACCTCACGAACCGCTACCAATGGAAAACAACCGTAGGAGCGCCGGAAGACCGCAAACTGATCATGAACCGCTGGAATGTGGAATTCCCCCATAAGAATGCTCCGGACTATTACCAGAGTTTTGGACTGGGCTTCTATGAATATTTTCAACTGGCC
>CAUJFR010000064.1 GCA_963169885.1 Bacteroidota bacterium | reverse complement strand
TGGGATGCCAAATTTGCCGGACGTGCCACCAAAGGCGCTGCCAATGGCTTACTGGCCAAAGTGTACCTGTATCAGCAGAAATGGCAACTGGCCATGGACGCGGCCAATGCCGTAATGGGATCGGGTCAGTATAATCTCTCCACTTCGTATGATAAGATCTTCAGGGAAGAAGGCGAGAACAGCAAGGAATCGGTTTTTGAAATACAGGCTACGGCTTCTTCCGCCATTCCATCTGCTAACGGCGTTCAATATGCGCAAATACAGGGGATCCGTGGTTCCGGTATCTGGGACCAGGGCTGGGGCTGGAATACACCCAGCATTTACCTGGAAGCCGCCTATGAAGCGGGAGATCCGCGTAAGAACCGGACGATCATGTATACCAGCAATTCCACCACAACTTACCAGACTATTTACGGGGAGAACCTCCCGGTGGGCCTGCCAAATCCAAGGTATAATAACAAAGTATATACAAACCCGTCGCTGCGTGCTTCCATTGGTAACCGCTTTGGTTACTGGATGAATTTCCGGGCACTCCGTTATGCAGATGTGGTCCTGATGTTTGCCGAAGCGGCGAATGAAGTGGGTGGCGCGGCCAATATCACCGCTGCACAGAATGCATTGAACTCCATCAGGGCCCGTGCCCGTGCTGGCAATAATGCCATCCTGCCGGATGTAACCACTACCGATCAGGCAGCGCTGCGGGATGCCATCCGCCAGGAACGCCGCGTGGAACTGGCCATGGAACATGAACGTTTCTTTGATCTGGTTCGCTGGGGTATCGCACAGGCTGCATTGAATGCCGCCGGTAAACCCAATTTCAATGGCAGCAGGGATGTACTGCTTCCCATTCCGCAGACACAGATTGACCTGAGTGCCGGTGTGCTCACCCAGAATCCCGGTTATTAATTGAATTACGTTTAAATAAACAATAATGAACTACACAGCACTATATAAAAACAGCAGGACCTGGATTCTCTCCGGCATCCTCCTGGCCGCGGTTTCCTGTAAGAAAGATGGCAACCCGAATAACCTGCCTGGTGTGAATCCGGGAGAGTATGAGGGAAAAATTGACGGGTATACCAGTTCCGATGAAGTATTTCCCAATAACCTGATCGCTTACTGGAGTTTTGATGATACCAAGAATGAACTCAAGAGCGGAACTGCACCGGCTTCATCAGCCAATGATACCTATGCAACGGGTGGCGTACGTGGTAAAGCACTGAGTCTCGCCGCCGGTTACGTGTTATTTACCAACCAGTTTGATAAATTCAAAACCGATTCTTTAAAGAGCTGGACCATCAGTACCTGGGTAAAGATTCTGAATAATGGTTCCAAGCGGACCATGCTCTTTCAACTGGCGCGTCCGGGTATCTTTAACGGAAGTATCAACTTTGCATTGAATACACAATCTTTTCCTGCCAGCAATACCACCACCTTACGTATACAACCTACTTTTTCCACTATTGGCGGTGGTACACAGGATAACCTGAACAATGTGTTGTCGCCGACCATCGGGGCAGACAAATGGACGCATATTGTCCTGACCTATGAATTCACCACCGGTGTATTCAATATCTGGGCAGATGCGGTGAAAGTGGGCGCCTTCCCGAACAGGGGTACCGGCAATAACAACTTCAAAGCCTATGAACCCACCCAGGTGATCATTGGTTCCAACTACAATGGAATACCCGGTATGGCCGTAAGCGGAGATGTTTCTTTTGCACCGATGACCGGCCAGGTGGATGAGATCCGGTTTTATAACAGATCCTTGCCGGATGCGCATATTAAGGCGTTGTTTAATTTGGGGAAAGCGAATAAGTAGAGAGTAGAAAATAGAAAATAGAGAATAGAGAATAGAAAATAGGAAGGAGAGAATAGGAAACAGGAAGAGTTTTGCAGCAATCGGTCATATGTGGGGTTTATCACTTTATTGCTGATAAGCCCCTTTTTTTAAAACATACATTATGCGATACAGTATTGTGATTTTGGTTTTGTGGCTGGGTGCCTGTAAGGGGCCGGTTAATACAGCACAGTCGGCTCCTGAGTTGAGTAAAGAAGACCAGGTTATTTTTGATTCGGTGCAACGAGCGGCCTTCCGTTATTTCTGGGAAGGGGCGGAGCCGGTGAGTGGACTGGCCCGGGAGCGTTATCATGCGGACAATATTTATCCGCAGAAGGATATGTCCACGGTAACCAGTGGCGGTGCCGGTTTTGGCGTGATGGCGATTTTAACCGGAATCGAAAGAAAGTATATTACCCGTACCGAAGGCCGCGAAAGACTGGAGAAAATTGTACACTTCCTGGAAACAGCGGATCGTTTTCACGGGGCATGGCCGCACTGGTGGAATGGGGAAACAGGTAAAGTAAAACCTTTTGGACGTAAAGATAATGGCGGTGATCTGGTGGAAACCTCCTTTATGATACAAGGTTTGCTTTGTGTGCGCCAATATTTTAAAGATGGTGATGAAACGGAAAAGCAACTGGCAAACCGTATTGATAAGCTGTGGAAAGAAGTGGAATTTGACTGGTACCGTAATGGTAAAAATGTACTGTATTGGCACTGGAGTCCGGAGTATAACTGGGACATGAATTTTGCGGTGCAGGGATATAACGAATGTCTGATTATGTATGTACTGGCTGCTTCATCGCCCACGCATACCGTACCTGCCGAAGTCTATCATGAAGGCTGGGCTGCC
>CAUJFR010000063.1 GCA_963169885.1 Bacteroidota bacterium | reverse complement strand
AGGTCTTTACGCACTTGGTGAAGCTAATTTCAGTGATCACGGGGCCAACCGCCTTGGAGCTTCTGCCCTGATGCAGGGACTCGCAGATGGTTACTATGTGATTCCTTATACGATCGGTAATTACCTGGCCGACGAGATTGCGACTAAACCCATCCCGACGGATCATCCGGCTTTTGTGGAAACAGAAAAAGCGGTGGCCGACCGGATCAGTACGCTGATGAATATTAAGGGTAATCAGACCGTGGAAAGTTTCCATAAACGTCTTGGGAAAATCATGTGGGAGAAATGCGGTATGGCCCGGAATGAAAAGGGCTTGCAGGAAGCCATCACTGAGATTCAGCAACTGAAGAAGGAATTCTGGAGCGATGTAAAAATCCCGGGTACCATCAATGAAATGAACCCTGAATTGGATAAAGCCGGCCGCGTTGCTGACTTTATCGAATTAGGTGAGCTCATGTGTAAGGATGCACTCAACCGCAATGAAAGTTGTGGCGGTCACTTCCGTGAGGAAAGCCAGACAGAGGAAGGAGAAGCCATGCGGGATGATGCCAATTTTGCCTATGTGGCGGCCTGGGAATTCAAGGGTGAAAGCAACTGGGAATTACATAAGGAGGCGTTGAATTTTGATGTGGCAAAACCAACGCAACGGAGTTATAAGTAGAAATTCAGGCAATTTGACAATTCGACAATTCGACAATGCAGGATCAAAAGGAGAATATTATTTTAAGAAAAGCAGTTGAGTTTTCACTTCTGGTAATTGAGTATGTTGAATTGCTTGAATTGGGTAAAAAATATGTTATTGCAAAGCAGTTATTGAGATCGGCTACATCAATTGGTGCAAATGTACATGAAGCTCAAAATGCTGAAAGTAAAGCAGATTTTGTTCATAAGTTTAAGATTGCAGCAAAAGAAGTTGAGGAAACAAAATACTGGTTAGTGCTTTGCAATGAATCGAAACTATATCCTGATTGCAGAAATCTTGTTGAAAAATTACATGAAATCGATAAAATAATAACAAAAATAATTTCGACCAGTAAGGCGCGCTAATTGTCGAATTGCCGAATTGTCGAATTGATTAATTCATTATTATGGAGCAGTATTCAATGAATCTCACGCTGAAAGTCTGGAGGCAAAAAAATGCGAATGAGCAAGGCCGGTTCGAGACTTACCAGGTAAAAAACATTTCTTCTGAAATGTCTTTCCTCGAAATGATCGATGTGCTCAATGAGGAAATGATCCGCGAAGGGCATGACCCGATCGCCTTTGATCATGACTGCCGCGAAGGTATCTGTGGTATGTGCTCCATGTATATCGACGGACGTCCGCATGGCCCCTGGCAACAGAACACCGTATGCCAGCTCCATATGCGTGCCTATAAAGATGGCGACACGATCGTTATTGAACCCTGGAGAGCCAATGCCTTCCCGGTGATCAAGGACCTGATGGTAGACCGTTCCTCCTTTGACCGGATCATCCAGGCCGGAGGATATATATCTGTCAATACCGGAAGTCCGGTGGATGCCAATGCCATCCCCGTTAATAAAGACCTGGCCGATGCTTCATTTGCAGCTGCCGCCTGTATCGGTTGTGGCGCCTGTGTTGCAGCCTGTAAGAACTCTTCTGCCATGCTTTTCCTTTCCGCAAAAGTTACCCACCTGTCGCTCCTGCCGCAGGGACATCCGGAAAGAAGGAGCCGTGCCCTGAATATGGTGGCCCAGATGGATAAAGAAGGATTTGGCGCCTGTACCAATACAGGAGCCTGTGAAGCGGTTTGTCCCAAAGGCATTTCCATCGAGAATATCGCCCGCCTCAACCGGGAATACCTGGTGGCCGGATTGGTAACTGATAAATAAGACCGGCTTCGCCGTTTTTTAACACATAGATAAATAGGGACATAGGAGACATACAGCATATCAGATTACCTATGTTATAAACATATCACCTGCTAAAAGGGGCAGTCATAAATATATGGCGGCCTCTTTTTTATTTCCGTTCAGTCTTCGTACATTCCGGTACTTAAATCAGTATATGCAGAAAACCGCATTCATCGGGTGCCTCAGTGTTGCACTGCTGGCCCTTTCCTGTAAAAACAATCAAGTGAAAAAAGAACCAGTTAAATGGCCGGAGGGGATTGCCGCCCCGGTAGCTGAAAAAAAAGATACTGTTTTAACGGCTCATGGCGATAGCCGTACGGATGAATACTATTGGATGAATGATTATTTTAAAAAAGGGCCGGATAGTACCAAAGTAGTGGATTACCTGAAAGCGGAAAACGCTTATCTCGATACCATGATGGCGGGTACGAAGAAATTCCAGGAGAATCTTTTCTCCGAAATGAAAGGCCGGATCAAGGAAAAAGATGAGTCTGTTCCGCTATTTAAAAACGGGTATTACTATTATTCCCGGACCGATGAGGGCAAACAGTACTACAAGTATTGCCGGAAAAAAGGCAGTATGGATGCTCCGGAGGAAATCCTGCTGGACGTGGATAAAATGGCAGAAGGCTCCGGCTATTTTTCTGTTAATGGATTCAACGTCAGCCCGGATAATAAACTGATGGCTTATGGCGTGGATAAAATCTCCCGCCGCCAGTATACGCTTTTTGTGAAGAACCTGGAAACCGGTGAAATTTACAAAGATGAAATACCGGGTACATCCGGATATGTGGCCTGGGCATCGGATAATAAAACCTTTTTTTATTCAGCTAATAATCAGGTGACCCTCTTATCTGAAAAGATCAGGAGACATAAACTGGGATCTCCGGCTTCAGCCGACCAGACCGTCTATGAAGAGAAAGACCCGAGCAATTATATCGGGGTGTATGTGACTAAATCAAAAGAATATATCGTCATCTATTCCAGTGCCACTTTATCCAGTGAACACCGGATTCTGAAAGCATCGGAACCGGATAGTCCGTTCCGGGTTTTTCAACCCCGTATGAAAGATGTATTGTGCAGCTTTGATCATTGGGGCGATAAATTCCTGATCCGGACCAACCATGAAGCAAAGAATTTCCGGCTGATGGAAACACCCGTTGATAAAACCACCGTGGAGAACTGGAAAGAGGTAATCCCTCACCGGGCAGATGTGTTGCTGGAGGATATTGAATTGTTTAAAGATCATTGGGTCATGACCGAGCGTAAAGATGGATTACTGCAGATCAGGGTCCGCGAAACCGGATCTGGCAAAGAACACTATCTGGATTTTGGTGAACCCGCTTACACGGCTTATGTTTCCGGGAACCCTGAATTTAATACATCAACCCTGCGGTACAATTACACTTCATTGACCACGCCTAATTCGGTGTTTGACTATGATATGAATGCGCGGTCAAAGAAACTGATGAAGGAACAACCGGTACTCGGTGGGTTTGATAAGAATGACTATACCACTGAACGGATTTTTGTTACCGCCCGTGACGGGGCAAAAGTGCCGGTGTCCATTGTTTATAAAAAGGGTACAGCAAAGGATGGATCAGCCCCGCTTTTATTATATTCTTATGGCTCTTATGGCTATAGCACCGATGCCGGATTTAACAGCAGTCAGCTCAGTCTGCTCAACCGGGGTTTTGTCTATGCCATTGCACATATCCGGGGCGGACAGGAAATGGGGCGTCAGTGGTATGAAGATGGTAAGCTGATGAAAAAGAAAAATTCCTTTACTGATTTCATTGATTGCGGGGAAGCCCTGATCAAAGAGAAGTATACCTCCAAAGGGCATCTGTATGCCATGGGTGGCAGCGCCGGCGGTTTGCTGATGGGAGCGATTGTCAATATGGCGCCGGATCTCTGGAACGGGGTGATTGCGGAAGTACCGTTTGTGGATGTGATCACGACTATGTCGGATCCTACGATCCCATTAACGACGAATGAATATGATGAATGGGGCAATCCGGCCAATAAAGAGGCTTATCTCTATATGAAATCCTATTCTCCCTATGACAATGTGGAGAAGAAGAATTACCCCAACCTGCTCGTGACCACCGGTCTGCATGACAGCCAGGTGCAATATTTCGAGCCGGCCAAATGGGTGGCACGTTTACGGGTGATGAAAACGGATAAAAACCTGTTATTGTTTAAGACAAGCATGGAAGCCGGACATGGCGGGGCGTCTGGTCGTTTTGATTATCTGAAGGAAGTAGCCCTGCAGTATGCTTTTCTGATGGCCCTGGAAGGGATCACCGAATAAAAAATATCAGAATAAAATTCCCAGCTGCAGGCTGGTGAACCATAATGCATCACTCCCGGGTTGCTTTATTAAAGCGCATCCGGGGGTGATGATTGTTTTAGGACCGATCTGGTAAGTTCCGTGCAACTGCCCGCTGACAGAAAACCGGAAGGACTGATTATAATACCCGAGTCCGGGTCCTGCGTGTAGCAAAAAATTAACTTTGGGAAGGGCGTACCAGGCCAGTCCTCCCTGCAGACTAAGCAGGCTATAATGGCTGTACCTGAAAACAGTCTGGTTTATCCTTTCTTTTTTTCCTGTAAAATGTGAAAAAGATGCGGCCGTTATCCATCCTGTTTTTTTCCGGTTATAAGGTTCCTGTTGGCTGAACCGTTCTTTTTTACGTATATAGCTAGCCGTTATACCGGCCAAATGTGTTTCACCAAACTGAGCCAGCGGGAGGGAAGGCCCGGCAGTAATGAGCTGGTCATAACTTACCGGTTTAAGTATTGTTATGGCCGGAGGTTGGGCAATGCTAAACTGCACCAGGAAAAGGGCAGGGATGAGTATTGTAAATAACTTTCTCATAGTAATCTGCTATCAGCGGATAAGCGTTACTGTTCCCTTTTGGTTAAGGGGGCTGCCATCCGGGTTCAGCGCATTCAGCACCCAGATATAAACACCGGAGGTTTGTAAAACACCCCTGATCCTTCCATCCCAACCTTCGCCACGGCTGGCCGTGGTATAGACCCGTTCCCCATACCGGTTATAAATACTGAATTCCTTAAGGGAAAACCGGCCATTGATGAGGGGTATAATCCGATCATTCTTTCCATCACTGTTGGGCGTAAACCCGGTTGGTACAAACAGGAAATCGTTCTGGATCACGGTTATATTCACTGTATCTTTTGCAGTACAATTATTTTTTTTCGCGATCAGGGTATAAGAAATAGACTCGTAGGGCAGGGCCACCGGGTTGCGGATGCTGCTGTCACTGAGCCATTTTCCTGGTGTCCATGTATAGCTGTCTGCCGGATCACTGGTCGTAAGGGAAACTGTCTGTCCGTAGTTAATCGTCTGGTCAGGTGAAATACTGATATTAAAACGGCTGAAACTGATCGGGAAACTGATTGAATCATTTTTACAGGGATTCCCGGTATTGATCCTGAGTTTAACAATATAATTCCCATCCAGCAGGTAACTGTGGATCGGGTTGGACAGGTTGGAAGATTGGCCATCGCCGAAGTCCCAGCTAAAACCGATACCCGGGGCTGCTGTATCAATACTGGTATTGGTAAACCGGATATAGTTGGAATCACATACAAACTGGTGGGTGAAATCTGCAATCGGTTTAGAGGAACCGGCCGGCCTGATGATACGGGAACGGACAATTTTACCACAGGAACCAGCTGAAGTAATGGTCAGTTTTACGGTATAGGCGTCATTGGGATTGGGAAATACATGCAGGGGATCCTGCAAATCTGAAGTGGTATTATCGCCGAACTCCCACAGCCAGGTAATTGAACCGGCAAGGGTAGTACTGGCATTGAACTGAACACGACCCCTGCAACTGTCCAGAACCGTATAGCTGAATCCGTTTCCCTGATTACTGGCACCTACGATATCATTGATATGTGAGGGCAATCCAACCGATACCGTTCCCGGACTCAGGTTAATGGCATTTTGCTGGAAATCGCAGTCGGTTCCCCGTTCATTGGGAAAGTTGATCCGGCCGAGCATCAGGCTTCCCTGGGTCAGATAAATCCGTTCATCCATCGCCAGCTGGATATCATAAAACGCATTGGCCGTGGGAAAACTCTGCCTTGAATTCAGGATATCCGTTAGCGTTGGTAAACTGATATCCAGCTGATCCACCTGCTTATTATTTTTCCGGGTCAGGTATAATTGCTTTGAATCGGGTGAAAATTCGCAGTGGTTATAATGAGTGGCCGGGAAGTTGATCCGCCGGACATTACTGAGAACACCGCTTGCATTATCAAAATCAAAAAGCTGCGCAAAGTTGGGGGCACCTGCATTTGCATCGGTAAATGGGAAATGCGTCTGGCAGAGAAATCGACCATCCGGACTACCTTTCATGACACCTACATTCATCAACGGGTTCTGGTTCATGACTGCACCAATGACAGATACGACAGGGTTGGTGGCTGTAAATCCATTGCAGGTCATCAGCCAGGCCCTGAAAATATTGGAGTAAAGATCATTGGTGATGATCCAGACATCTATGCCATTGGCATGACGGATCGCAGTAATCCGCTCTGAACCGGAAGACCATAAGAGGTTATTTTTACTCACCACATCGCCAAGTCCGCCATCTCCGGACATATCGACAACGGAGTAATAATAACCACTCAGGAAGTCATTTTCAAAGGCGTCCGTGGTAAAAATGTAAAAGAGTTTATCACTGCCTGGCAAGGGAACTACCGCAATCTGGCAGGCCGATGCATCGCCTCTCAAACCATCCCCGTTGGCCATAATCTGGTGATTCCGGTTGTAGACAATGACCCCATTGGTATAAAAAAGTAGGTTTCCGTTATGGTCAGAAATAGTGGCTGATGCTTCGGGTGTAACCATTACATTGTTGGATAAAACGGCGGGCCCGGACTGATTTCCGTTTACATTGAAATTCAGGGCCGCTTTTCTACCGAAATACCAGTGGGCGTCAGTTTGGGCAAACAGCCACAAAGGGCTCAGCAGGGCCAACAAGAGGGAAAAGCCGGAATTTGTCCACCTCACAGGGAGCTTGGCCATACTTATCTGATTGATTATCAAAATTAAGTAGTTTTACAATAAGAGTTGAAGCCGTACAATAAAATCATCCGTTTTTACGCTTTTGAGTTAAACTGCTGCTTTTGAAGCAATTTGGAAAACCATATCTTTTTTTACTATTCGTATTGTCTTCATTCTGGGGCCATTCACAGTTGCCTGACCCCATTTTACCCGGCTCCAACCTGCGGGTTAAGTCGTTCAAAACCGGGGCAGACAGCCTGATCCTGGATTCCCTTAGTATCGTACCCGGCACCCTTTTGGTTTCCCGGATTCCTGCAACAGATTACCGGCTCGATCCGGTAAATGCGGTTCTATACTGGATCAATAAGCCGGTGATGGACTCAGTTACGTTAACCTACCGGGTGTTTTATTACAAACTGAACCGGGTGACGAAAAGACTGAACTACGATAGTGTGATGAACAATTTCTATGTTAAGCCTTTTGAATTCAACCGGGGATTGTCCAATGAACAGCGGGGTGTGTTTGATTTCGGTTCCTTAAAAGCCGAGGGAAGTCTCGGCCGCCAGATCGGATTTGGTAACCGGCAGGATGCGGTGGTCAATTCTTCCCTGAATCTGCAACTCAGCGGGATGCTGGGCGACAGTATCGAGATCCAGGCAGCGATAACGGATAACAATATCCCCATACAACCGGATGGAAATACCCAGCAATTAAACGAGTTTGATCAGGTCTATCTGCAGTTTAAGAAAAAAGGCTGGCAACTCAATCTGGGCGACATTGATATCCGGCAGAACCAGGCCTATTTCCTTAATTTTTATAAACGGATGCAGGGAGTCGCCTTTCAGAACCAGCAACGGATTTCAAATAAAGTACAATCTAAAACTCTGGTCAGCGGTTCGGTGGCGAAGGGGAAGTTCACCCGTCAGTTACTCGACGCACAGGAAGGCAACCAGGGACCTTACCGGTTGAAGGGACCCAATAATGAACTCTTCTTTGTGGTGCTTGCCAATACTGAACGCGTGTACTATGACGGTCAATTGTTGCAAAGAGGCGAAGACCAGGATTATGTGATCAATTACAACACCGCAGAAATTTCGTTTACACCTAAACGTATGATCACCAAGGACAGCCGTATCCAGGTGGAATTTGAGTATGCGGAACGGAATTACCTGAATACGAATCTTTACCTGTCACAGGAGTTTGAGATCAATCAGAAATGGAAGCTCCGGCTCGGGGCCTTTAATAATGCCGATTCGCGTAATTCACAGATCAACCAGATCCTGGATACCCGGCAGAAACAGTTCCTGGCTGACCTGGGTGACAGCACACAAAAAGCCTACTATCCAACTGCATTGATTGACACATTTGCAGCCGATAAGATCCTGTATGAAAAACTGTATGCCGGTACGGATTCATTTTACCGGTATTCGAATGATCCGCTGCTGGCAAAATACAGTCTTTCCTTTATTGACCTGGAACAGGGTAACGGAGACTACCTGCCGGATTTTAACGGGGCGAACGGGAAAGTGTACAAATATGTAGCACCCATTGCCGGACAGAAACAAGGCCGGTATGAACCCGTACAGATCATTGTGGCGCCGAAACGGCAACAGATACTGAACCTGGGTGTGGACTATGCTCCGGGGAAAAACACCTTATTAAAAGCCGAGATTGCCACCAGCAATAACGATGTCAATACCTTTTCTTCAAAAGATAATGGTGACGACCGTGGATGGGCTTCCAAGGTGCAACTCTCGAATACTAAAAGATTGAAAGCGGCCAAAGAACTGGATCTGACCAGCAGCCTTGATTATGAATATGTGCAGCAAAAATTCAATCCGCTCGAACGACTGCGGAATGTGGAATTCACCCGTGACTGGGGATTGCAGTTGCAATCAGTACCCATGGCTGTGGATGAAAATATCATTAAAGCGGGACTGGGACTCCGGGATAAGAAAGCACATTCGGTAAATTATCAGCTGATTCATTACAACCGCAGTGATGCATACAAAGGGCTTCAGCACCAGGTTAAACACACTGCAGACTGGAAAGGCTGGCGGTTTAATAATCAGCTGGTGGTAACCGGGTTTGATTATGATCAGAATAAAGGCCGTTTTCTCCGTCCAACCATTGATCTGAGTAAGGAGTTGAAGAAACTCAATAACTGGCGGGCCGGTTTTAATTACTCGCTGGAGAAAAGTAATACAACCTATAAGCTGACAGATACACTGACCCCCGGTTCTTTTTATTTTGATGTGTATTCCGCTTATCTGAAATCAGATGAAAGCCGGAAAGACAAATATGCCGTGACCTTTTTCACCCGTGCTGATAAATATGCCGTGGGTAAAGACTTTGTACGGGGTGACCGGAGTCTGAACCTGAACCTGCAGACCATGCTGGAAGGAAATGCCAAACGGCAGTTTTACCTGAATGCCACTTTCCGTAAACTGAAAGTGCTGAACAATACGGTTTCCACCCAGAAAGAAGATGAAACCATATTAGGTAGGGCAGAGTATGTAATGAATGAATGGAAAGGATTGCTGACCGGGAATGTGTTATATGAAGTGGGAGCAGGGCAGGAGCAACGCCGGGACTTTGCCTATCTTGAAGTGCCTGCAGGTACCGGGGAATATGCCTGGAATGATTATAACGGTGATAATATCCAGCAGCTGAATGAATTTGAACTGGCGGCTTTTACCGATCAGAAAAAATTTATCCGGGTATTCACCCCGACTAATGATTTTATCAAGGCCAACTATACCACGTTTAATTACCGGCTTGATCTGAATCCCCGGGTATTGCTGAATGATCCGAAGATGATGGGATTGAAAAAGTTTGTTTCCAGACTGAACCTGCTCAGTTCTTTCCAGACCACTAAGAAATCGGTGGCTACCGGTTCCTTTGAATTCAATCCGTTTAAATATGGGGTAAGTGATACCGCTTTAATTACGCTGAGTACAAGTATATTGAATACGCTTGCCTTTAACCGTTTCAGCAGTAAATGGGGGATTGATCTGACCAATTTCCGAAACACCGGAAAATCGCTGCTGACCTATGGCTATGAGAGCCGTAAGATCAATGACTGGACGGCAAAATGGCGGTGGAATATCAACCGGAGACTGGCATTAACGATGAGCAGCCGGATGGGGATCAATGCCCTGTATACACCCTCGTTTGCCAACCGGAATTACGAATTGTCATTGTTCAATGCGGAGCCTACCCTGATCTTTATCAGGGGTACAAAGTTCAATATCAAAACAGCGTATAAATTTGACCGGAAAAAGAATAAACCAGCCTATGGCGGGGAGAAATCCACTTCCCATTCAATCAACCTGGAATCGCGGTATAATATTCTTCAACGCAGTTCGGTTACCGCAAAATTCACCGTCAATAATATTTCTTATAATGCAGTAGCCAATACCACCGTCAGCTATATTATGCTGGATGGCTTATTGCCCGGCAGTAACTATTTGTGGACGATCGGTTTCAATAAACGGCTGGTCAATAACCTCGAGCTTACGTTTAATTATGATGGACGTAAATCCGGCGCGGCGAGAACGGTGCACCTGGGGAGGGCTGGGGTGACGGCTTTGTTCTGAGGCCCCTTAAATCCCCCGAAGGGGGACTTCGAAGACTCGAAAAGTTTAGATTTTCCTTTTCCTTAGTCTTGCGTAAGATTTCCCGCTAAGATTTAAAAGACACTCCGATTAAGGAAAAGTCTTTTTGGCTTTGCGGGATATAAATACGCAATGCGATGACGAAATGTATCTTCAATTTATTAGATTGTAAAGTCCCCCTTCAGGGGGATTTAGGGGGCTACACATTAAACCTAAAATGCATCACATCTCCGTCCTTCACAATATATTCTTTCCCTTCAATCCGTAAGCGACCGGCTTCGCGGCAGGCGGCTTCCGAACCATAATTGATAAAGTCATCGTACCCGATTACTTCGGCTTTGATGAATCCTTTTTCAAAATCGGTGTGGATCACGCTGGCGGCCTGCGGGGCTCTCCATCCCTGGTGAATGGTCCAGGCACGTACTTCCTGTACACCGGCGGTGAAGTAAGTATACAGATTCAGCAAACGGTATGCAGAATGGATCAGTCGGTCGAGGGCCGGTTCTTCCATTTTGTATTCTTCCATGAAGAGCTGCTTGTCTTCCGGATTTTCCATTTCGGAGATCTGTGCTTCAATGTTATTATTCATCACGATCACTTCCGCTTTCTCATCCTTCACGGCTTCTTTCAGGGCATCAGAGAATTTATTGCCGGTATGCATGGAGGCTTCGTCCACGTTGGCCACATAGAGCACCGGCTTTTCGGTCAGCAGGAAAAGATCAGCAATGGCGGTACGGTCTTCTTTGGACAGATCCAGTTCACGTATGCTTTT
>CAUJFR010000062.1 GCA_963169885.1 Bacteroidota bacterium | reverse complement strand
CTTTTACCAGGTGGTGGGATTGGTAAAGCCGGATGAGGGCAAAGTATTCCTGAATGACCAGGATATTACCGCCCTGCCCATGTACAAAAGAGCCCAGATGGGGATCGGGTACCTGCCCCAGGAAGCTTCTGTTTTCCGGAAGCTCAGCGTGGAGGATAATATTTCGGCGGTACTTGAAATGACCAAACTCTCCCGGAAAGAACAAAAAGAAAAACTGGAATCCCTTTTAAATGAATTTCGCCTCCAGCACGTACGCAAAAGCAACGGGGATGTACTCAGTGGCGGAGAACGTCGACGAACCGAGATCGCCAGGGCCTTATCAGTAGATCCCAAGTTCATCCTGCTCGACGAACCATTTGCCGGAATCGACCCCATTGCCGTGGAAGATATTCAGGCCATCGTAGCGAAACTGAAATATAAAAATATCGGCATCCTGATCACCGACCATAATGTAACCGAAACCCTTTCCATCTGCGACCGCGCCTACTTGCTGATCGAAGGAAAGATCTTCAAACATGGCACTGCGGAAGAGCTCGCAGATGACGAACAAGTAAGAAAACTGTACCTCGGACGGAATTTTGAGTTGAAACGGAAAGATTGGTTACATGAGGAGGCCAGGGGTGGTTCTTCGGAAAAGAAAACAGAGAACTATATATACTGGATCATCGATTCAATTTCGAGTATATTGTCTGAAGGAAATGAAAAGCGTTTGGATAAGTCCAGTTTTCAGGTATTAAGGGACCCTGTTTTGTTCAAGGAATTCTGTGCATCTTATTATAGTGTTGTTGATAGTATTGAGAAATCTCCTGTTTATTCACAAGAACCAACTCTTCAACAATTAACTGCTGATTTAAAAGAGCTGCAAATTGAAGATCAGTTTCAACTTTCGTTCTGGGAATCTGTATTAATTTATGGAGATGGAGTAGACTCTTCGGATTATTACATTTCTGAGTCTATCATTCAGTCAAAAGCCTTTGATGCATTAAGAAAAGCCAAATCGTTATTTGAAAAATGCCGATTAATTGTAAATAACCCGGAGTTTGGAGACGTTTTATCTTCCTGATCAGGAAAGGTTTTTCTGACTTTCAGACTGGTCCGCTAAACCTCGAACCTCGAACCTCCAACCTCCAACCTCCAACCTCTTCATATGTCAATCAAAGTCATCGCTTTTGACGCCGACGATACCCTTTGGGTGAATGAACCTTATTTCCGGGAGACGGAGGATAAGTTCTGTGCCCTGCTGGAGGATTTTCTGCCGGCGCATACCATCGCGAAGGAACTCTACAAAACAGAAACACAGAATATTCCGGTGTACGGATATGGCGTCAAAGGATTCATGCTGTCGATGGTGGAAACAGCTCTGCGAATTTCGGAACATACCGTTTCTCCCAAAGTGATTGAGAAAATCATTGAATACGGAAAAGAGTTGCTGGAAAAACCCATTGAACTGCTCGATGGAGTGGAGGAAGTTTTGCAGCAACTCAAAGGACATTACCGCCTGGTAGTGGCTACCAAGGGCGATCTGCTGGACCAGGAACGTAAGCTGAAAAAATCAGGACTGGAACATTATTTCCATCATATCGAGATCATGAGTGATAAACAGGAAGCGGATTATCAAAAACTGATCCGTCACCTGGATATTCAACCCGATGAATTCCTGATGATCGGCAACTCTCTAAAATCAGATTGTATGCCGGTGCTGGCCATCGGCGGTCATGCCGTACATGTACCTTATCATACCACCTGGGTGCATGAACAGATCGATCATACCCTGGATCATCCCAATTTCCGGGAGGTGGAACTGATAAAAGATATCCTGCCCTCCCTGCTTTCCTGATTAATTCGTTTATTTGTTGCTGAACTTTTAAATGTCTGTCATATCATCCTTCGGCAAGCTCCCCGCATTTGGCGGGACAAGCAGGATGACAACTATTCCGTATTACCGGACACGCCGAAGTATGACTCAAGAAATGTAGTATGGATTATCATCAGTTGCCTAAAATAGAATTGCACCTGCATCTCGACTGCAGTCTCAGCTATAAAGTAGTACAACAGATCGATCCGGCTGTGAGCTACGAGGATTATTGCCATTCCTTTATTGCGCCGGTGCGCTGCACCGACCTGGTGGATTATTTGACAAGAGCGGTAAAGGGCTTTGAACTTATGCAGACAAAAGAGCAATTGCGGCTGGTGACCCTCGATCTTTTTGAACAGCTGAAAGCAGATAATGTAATTTATGCGGAGATCCGTTTTGCCCCCCTGCTTCACCTGGAAAAAGGACTGACACCGGTGGAAGTGGTGGAAACCGTTAACGCTGCTTTTACGGAGGGTAAGGCGATGACAGGTATGGAAGGTGGGCTGATTCTTTGTACACTTCGTCATTATACCGAAGAGCAGAGTATGGAGACGGTGCAGCTCGTTCAGCAGTTTAAAGGAACGAATGTACTTGCCTTCGATATGGCCGGTGATGAGGCGGGCTATCCGGTGACGGCTCATGTAAAAGCGTTTCAGTTTGCTAACGAACATGGGATACATTGTACCTGTCATGGCGGCGAAGCCAAAGGCCCTGAAAGTGTATGGGAAACGCTGGAACATTTTCACCCCACGCGGATCGGACACGGAGTGCGCAGTGCAGAAGATCAGCAACTGCTCGATCATTTAGTCAAAAAGGACATCCACCTCGAAGTTTGTCCCACCAGCAATATTCAGACGAATATTTTTCCGGCGATAGAAGAACATGCCGCTGATAAAATTTACCGCCATGGGGTATCCATGAGTATCAATACTGATGCACGGACCGTAACACCCGTCACCCTGAGCGGAGAATACAATAAACTGCAGGATACCTTTCATTGGACCAACGAACATTTTCTCCGTTGCAACCTGGAAGGCATCCGCCATTCCTTTACAACAGAAGCGGTTAAACAAAAAATTGCTGCGCAAATACAGGAAGGGTATAACAAGCGTTAGCCGATCTAAATCAGTTTTTTCCTTTATTTCCGCTAACGGCCGTCATATTAAGGCCTTTTCTCCTTTTTTATCTTTGCAACATGGAAGAGCGAAGAATTTCCGGCACTCCGGCCGGATGGCTGCTGATCGGACTGATGGGTTTACCAGGTTTTTTCTCCCTGCAGGCACAGACGAAAAGCATCAACACCCAGTACCAATCCTGGATTTCGGTAAACAGTGTATTGAAAATTTCCCCCCAATGGGGTATAATGGCTGATCTGCATAACCGCCGGTATCATTTCATGGAAGAAAATAGTTTCAATTTTGCCCGGGCCGGGGTGCAATACTCTTTTGATAAGCATTTGTCGGTGGCTGCAGGCTATGCACATCTCTGGGCTTACCCGACAACCAAGGACTGGCATACGATTGCCCATGAAAACAGGATCTACCAGCAGTTGCAGTACAGTTCAAAGTGGAAGAGCATCAATATTCTACAGCGCCTCCGCAATGAACAACGCTGGCAACAGAAAATGGTGAATGATGCCTATTCCGGTCAACTTCGTTTTACCGACCGGGTCCGTTACCTTGTTAGCCTCACGATTCCGGTATTTAAGAATAAAAAACTTCCCGCGTTGGCTATGGCCGATGAAATCTGCCTGCAAACCGGAAAAGAGGTTGTCTTCAATACGTTTGATCAGAACCGGTTTTTTATCGGCATCCGGGAACAACTTCGTCCTGACCTGAGTTTTGATATGGGTTATATGCGGGTGTACCAGCAAAAAAAATCCGGGTATGAGTTTGACCGGAATCATACATTCCGCCTCTTTTTCTATTACAGCCCGCAACTCTATAAGCATTCCGCAACAGCCACTCCAAAATAAAGGGTCCGGAAAGCCATTCTTCGTGATATATCGCATGATTTTCAGGCAAATAATTTTATCTTGCCAGCAATGAATCTGCTCAGTCCTGCCATATCATCCCTTGCCCGTTTACGTCTCTGGCGTATCGATGCCTGGAAGCAGAATCCCCTCGATGCCCAGCGGGAAGTATTGCAGGACCTGGTTACATCGGCCCAGTACACCGAGTTTGGGCGGAAATATAATTTCAACCGCCTGTTTAATGTAAAAGCCTTTAAGGAAGCGGTACCCATTCATGAATACGACGATATCAAACCCTATATCGAGCGCATCATGCAGGGAGAACAGAATGTGCTCTGGAATACCCCGATCTTCTGGTTTGCCAAAAGCAGTGGTACAACCAGCGATAAAAGCAAATTCATCCCCATCAGCGAGGAAAGTCTCCAGGACGGCCACTATAAAGCCTCCAAGGATGTGTTGAGTTTATATTACCAGTTCAATCCGGATTCTAACCTGCTCACCGGTAAGGGACTCGTGATCGGGGGCAGTCACAATATCAATCCCATGAACACTGAAGCCCAGTATGGTGATCTCAGTGCCGTATTGCTGCAGAATTCACCCTTCTGGGGACATTGGCTCCGCACACCCGATCTCAGCATCGCGCTGATGGATGAGTGGGAAAGTAAGATTGAAAAACTGGCGGAGAATACGATTCACGAAAATGTAACCTCTATATCCGGGGTACCCACCTGGACCCTGGTCCTGTTCAAGCGGATCCTGGAAATGACGGGCAAACAAACCATGAGTGAGGTATGGCCTTCCCTTGAATTATATATGCATGGTGGTGTTTCGTTTACACCTTACCGTGACCAGTTCAGGCAGATCATCGGCAAGGAGATCAACTACCTCGAAATGTACAATGCCAGTGAGGGTTTTTTTGCTGCCCAGGATATTCCCGGACAGGAAGGAATGCTCCTCTTTACTGACCATGGCATATTTATGGAGTTCATGCCGGTCAGTGAGTATGGTAAAACCAATCCGCAGACCATCGGATTGCAGGACGTGGAACTGGGCCATAATTATGCCCTGGTGATCAGCACCAACGGCGGACTCTGGCGATACCTCGTGGGCGATACGATTCAGTTTACGTCTATCCGGCCGTACCGGATCAAGGTATCCGGAAGGCTCAAGCATTATATCAACGCATTCGGCGAGGAAGTGATCGTGGATAATTCAGATAAAGCCATTGCAATGGCCTGTGCCAAAACCGGAGCCGTGGTGAATGATTATACGGCGGCACCTGTTTATTTTTCGGCGTCGGCCAACGGGGCGCATGAATGGCTGATTGAATTTGAAAAAGACCCGGACAGCCTGGAAACATTTACCCTTGAACTGGATGCCGCCCTGAAAAGCATTAACAGCGATTATGAGGCCAAGCGGTATAAGAGTATTGCCCTGGGGCTGCCCGTGGTGCATGCCTTGCGCAAAGGCGTATTTGCCGAATGGCTGCACAGCAAGGGCAAACTCGGCGGACAACATAAAGTACCGCGCCTGAGCAATGAACGGAAATACCTGGAAGAGATCCTCCAACTTCAATAAACCATTCTATGCAATTTTTGAAAATGGGCGTATGGCTGCTTTGTCTGTCTGCCACCCTGCAACTGCACAGCCAGTCACCCGTTAAACTCAAAGACCAACCCATTCAGCTGGAAGGTAAGATCCGCTTTACGCTTAAAGTACCGGATGGTTATACCATCAAAGCCGCCTGTGAAGGATTGAGACGTCCCCGTTTTTTTGCAAAAAGTCCGGATGGACGACTCTTCGTGACCGATATGTATGACAGGACGGATAATAAAAAGGGAAAGATCTATATCCTGGACGGATGGAATCCTGTAACGAAGACCTTTGATAATGTAATCACCTATATGCAGAACCTGCATAATCCTAACCAGGTGGCGTTTTATACCATGAATGGAGAGCATTTTATCTATGTGGCAGAGACAGGCAAACTGACTTACTATCCGTATAAGGCCGGTGATAAAGCACCTTCTTCTCCCGGCAAACAAATTGCGACGTTCCCGGATTATGGATTAAGTTATAAGTACGGTGGCTGGCATCTTACCCGGAGTCTTGCTTTTCATAACAATAAACTTTATGTAAGCGTGGGCAGCAGTTGTGATGCCTGTGTGGAGAAAGAAGAAATCCGGGCCACAATTGTGGAAATGGA
This sequence comes from Bacteroidota bacterium, assembly GCA_963169885.1. Lineage (GTDB taxonomy): Bacteria > Bacteroidota > Bacteroidia > Chitinophagales > Chitinophagaceae > JJ008. Next base: position 439 of record CAUJFR010000062.1, on the reverse strand, counting down.
TCCGGATGGTCAGCGCCAGCGCTTCTATGCCAGGGGCCTGCGTAATGCGGTGGGACTTCACTGGATCAACCATGAACTCTGGGCCACCAATATGGGACGGGATAACCGGGGACCTGATCAGCCCGAGGAGCAATTGATGAAGATTGAGAAAGACGCTTTTTACGGCTGGCCCTATTATTACCAGTTTAAAAAACAGATCATCGCCGATAAGGATTTCAGGGATTCGGTAAAACCGGTCTGGGTAAAACGTCCGCCACTCAGTAAATGGGCCATTAAGGCACATTCAGCCCCATTGGGTTTTGCTTATTTCAGCGGATTCAAAGACTCCGCACTCAACAATTCATTTATCACCGCTTTGCATGGCAGCACCAGTGTATGGCGGCAACGGGGCAATGCCGTAGTGCAGATGTTACCCAATGGTACGTACCGGGAGATTGTG
>CAUJFR010000061.1 GCA_963169885.1 Bacteroidota bacterium | reverse complement strand
CGCTCATCCCATTCACTGTCTACCAGCAGGGTGGTCATTTCATCGGCGGTTAGTTGCTCATGCCTTGGCGATTCAAGACTGGTCCGGAAGGCCCGGTGCATCCCCAGCAATCGCATCTGTCGCATCTTGTCCAGTGTGTCGGTGTTCATTTGTTTTGATTTTAAGAGTAAAAAAATAGTTATTGATAGTACTCATTGCCCCGGATGTTGGGATGAGCAGGCATCTGACTTTTGAGTTCCAGTTCTTCATCCGTTAGTGTATCCAGGCGTTTTTCAAGGATCTGCATCACAATGGCATAATTGTACACGCCGTAACTATCGGCCCGCCTGCAGGCCAGTATCAGCCGCTCCTGACCCACTTTACGGGCCAGACTGAGTATCCCTGAGCAGGACTTATACGCCTGTTCAGGATGCTGCTTATGCTCAATAACACGCAGGATATAGGCCGCTACTTCCTGATCGATCCTGGTAGCCTGTTCGATAAATTTTTCAGGTGTCCAGTCACTCAGGAACCGGTGGGCCGTAGCCAGGTGGTCATCGGTGGTGGTGTAATGATATTTGCGGAACTGCCGCTCATGCACAGCGATCCGTTCGTATTTGTAAAACACTTCCACCCGGTCACGGGTAAACTGAAGCTTTACTTTTCTGCCGATGTATCGGTATGGAACACTGTAATAATGTTTGTCAGCCGCCAGGCATATATGACCATTTTTCATGACCGTAACAACGGCCTGCTGCTTGAACTCATATCGGTATACCGGCAGCGGTTGGAGTACTGACCTTTCCACTTCTTCGAACTGCTGACGACGGCTGTAATTACGCCCCTTAAAAGGAGCATTGTTCAACTCCTCCAACAAGTTGCGGATGGCGGTATTGAGCCCCTCAAGGGTAAAATAAGTGCAGGCGCTAAGCTGCGTATACACTTTACGGTACATGATCTTCACCATCCCCTCTACGAGCGATTTATCCTTTGGCCGGTAGGCCCTGGCGGGCACAATGGCTGTACCGTAATGCTCCGCAAAGTCTGCGAAGGTTTCATTGATGGTGGGCTCGTATTTACTGCTCCGGGCTACCGCCGATTTTAAGTTATCCGGCACAATAGCCGCCGGCACACCCCCGTAGTACTGCAGCGCGTTTTCGCAGGCACCGATAAAATCCTGCCTTCGCTGCGTTGCCACAGCTTCCAGATAAGTCAGCTGACTGCAACCCAGTATCGCCACAAACACTTCGACCTGCTGCACTTCGCCGGTTTGCTGATCGGTAATACTTAGTTTTTCTCCCGCAAAGTCGATATACATCTTATCGCCCGCCTTATGGTCCATGTGCATCACCGGCCGGGCACGACCAATATAGGAGGTAAAATAATCATGGAACTGCGTATGCCCATACCCATCCGGATAATCTAACCGGTACTGACGGAACAAAAGTTCAATCGTTACCCCTCGCTGTTTAAACCGCTTTTCCAGGTCCGGCAGTATCCGCTGCAGCTCATCGTAGCGTTTACCCAGGTCCGGAGGACGGCTTGGCACAAACAGTACCTCCAGATCAGCATCCGGCATCCCGCTGATGTCCTCAAAGGTTAGCTTCTCCTGCAAAAACTTACGGATATACCGCTTCACCGTATTGCGGGAGGCACCCGTCTGCTGGCTGATAAATACTTTACTCTTGCCTTGCGTAAAAAAGCGCAGAATCTGTCTTATTTTAGACATATCAATTGTTTTATTAGCCATCTGTAGCGGGTTTTATACCCAACTATCAGCTATTATGGCCAGTAAAACAACCTTTATAAATGAGGCTCAAGGGGGTGGTCAGTTTACTCCGGAATCAGGTGGTCAGTTTGCTCCGGATTTAGGTGGTCAGGTTCGACCGGAAAGTGGTGGTCAGTTTGAGCGGATTTTCCAGGTAGAGCAAGTATTTAAGGAGGTAAATAAAAAGGGATTTAAAGTATGTAAGTCCGGGTTTTGGAACATACTTAGAAACCCTGTTTACAGCGGTAAAATTTTAACCTGTGGTTGGAAAGAATTGCATAAAACTTATGTGCCCGGTCAACATGAAGCTATAATTTCTGAAACTACTTTTAATGAGGTTCAGGATTTTTTAGATGGGAAGAAAAAGAACTACAGGACTAAAGTAGGAGGGTTAGAGATTCTTCAATTGAGGGGCTTCGTAAAATGCCCCAAGTGCGGCAAACTATTAACCGGCAGTGCTTCCAGGGGACATGGTGGTCTTTACTATTATTATCATTGTTCATCTGTTTGTGGTACTCGTTTTAAATCAGAAAGAGCAAATGAACTTTTTCTTGGAGAATTAAAAAAGTATGTTCCTCGTCCGGGTATGCTGGATGTATTCAGGCTGGTGATAAACGAAGTTTATACCACAAAAACAAAGAATAAAACCGAAGAACTAAAGGCCTTGAAAACAGAATTAGAGCAGCTAAATAACCGGGTCACAAAGGCCAGAGATTTGCTTTTAGCCGGAGATATTGATGCTGGTGATTACAAAGACATTAAAGCAGCCTCTGAGAACAGGATAAACTTGCTGGAGAACAAAATTTTTGATTTAAACAAAGGAAGTACAAACATTAAACCCTTGCTGGATAAGGCTTTAAATAGCCTTTCAAGGCTTGATGTTTTGTATTTGGAAGCCGATACTAAGCGAAAAAGGGAAATAATAGGTTCGATGTACCCGGAAAAATTGACTTTTGACGGAAACGATTATCGAACCACTCGCCTCAATGAAGCTGTTGAGCTGATATATAAGCTGGGAGAGGGTTTTAGCGAAAATAAAAAAGGACAAATCAGTGAAAAAACCGATTTGTCCTTGCTAGTTGACCCATAAGGATTCGAACCTTAAATGACTGAACCAAAATCAGTAGTGTTACCATTACACCATGGGTCAATCCGTATTCCAAAATTGCTTTTGGGAGTGCAAAAATAGGGCTATCTGTCTTTTTTCCCAAATGGAATTGAAGAAATTATACAAAAAGTCAGGCTGAAAGGCTCTCTTTTTCCTCCCTCAGTTTCAGTTCTTTAATCTTATCAAGGGCCCTGGCCACCACATCGCACATAATCGTGTACAAAGCACCCGGTTTGGCGTTCTCATAAATATAGTCCAGTGCCTGGTCCTCATTGGGGATCGTAAGTACCGGGATATCCGGATTTACGCTATGGATCCCCTCTTTCAGGAGGTCGATGATCTCATCAGCCGTACGTCCCCGGAGGTTTTTATCGCAGCGGATGATTATTTCATCGAAATGGCTGGCAGAAATCTCACCAAGCTCCCGTATATCTTCATCGCGCCGGTCACCCGTACCACTGATAACCCCGATTTTGGCCGGGTAATCCAGTTTACTGACAAAATCACAAAGTAACCGGAGCCCGTGCGGGTTATGGGCAAAATCGGCCAGCATCGTGAAATTTTTAAAATGGAAGAAATTCAGCCGCCCTGGTGTCAGACTTTCGCTCGGAATAAAGGTCTGCAGCCCCGTCCGGATATCGTCGATATTGATATCACGGTACAAATAGGCTGCCAATACAGCCGGCAGGCAGTTGTTTATATTATGCACCGCTTTTCCTTCAAAAGTCAGGGGTATATCCCTGGCGGGTAATACCCGGATCTTCCAGGTGCCCTTCATAATGGTGATAAACCCATTCTCAAATACACAGGCCAGACCGTGACCGGCGCAATGTTCTTTGATCCGTGGATTATTTTCATCCATACTGAACAGGGCAATATTACATTTCAGGTCTTTCTTCATTTTGTAGACCAGGTCATCATCTGCATTTAATACCGCATAGCCATGAGGAAATACGGTCTCGGGAACAACGGCTTTTACCTTGGCCATTTGTTCAACTGAATTAATACCGCCCAGCCCGATATGATCAGCGGCTACATTGGTCACCACGGCGACTTCACAATTTTGAAAGGCCAGTCCGGCTTTCAGGATACCGCCTCTTGCACATTCCAATACGGCAAAATCCACCGTGGGGTCTTTTAATACAAACTGGGAAGAGATCGGCCCGGTACAATCGCCTTTCATCATCAACTGATTCTGGATATACACACCATCACTGGTGGTGTATCCCGTTTTCTTTCCGGCAGATTTCGCGATGTGGGCAATCAAACGGGTCGTGGTGGTTTTCCCATTGGTACCGGTCACGGCAATAATGGGAATCCGTCCGGCACTTCCTTTGGGGAATAACATGTCCACCACCGGTTCGGCTACGTTGCGGGGCAGCCCTTCGGCGGGTTCAATATGCATCCGGAAACCGGGGGCGGCATTTACTTCCAGTATGGCCCCGCCATTTTCTGATACAGGTGTACGCAGATCAGTGGCCATTACATCGATACCACAGATATCCAGTCCGATGATCTTGGCGATCCGTTCAAACATAAACACATTGGCCGGATGTACTTCATCGGTTACATCTGAAGAAGTCCCCCCGGTTGAAAGATTGGCCGTAGGTTTTAATAAAAAGAGTTCGCCCTTTGCCGGTACATGCTGGAGGGTTACCCCTGCATCGTCCAGCATTTTCTGGGTAAACTGGTCAATGGTGATCTGCGTCAGCACTTTTTCATGTCCATATCCCCGGCGCGGATCTTTATTGGTTTCTTCGATCAGCCATTGCAGGTCATGTACTCCATCACCCACAACGGAAGCGGGGGTACGTAAGGCCGCGCATATAAATTTGTAATTGATCACGAGGCAACGAAAATCAAAGCCGGTGATAAAGCGCTCCACGATCACGCTGCGGCTGTAATGTTTGGCCGCTTCAAAGGCCTTGATGGCCTGTTCGCGGTT
>CAUJFR010000060.1 GCA_963169885.1 Bacteroidota bacterium | reverse complement strand
CCGGCCTGATCAGTTCTTCAAGTTGTCGGAACTCTGATCCGGCATCCGGTAAAATTTACGCAGACCGAGAATCAGCAGACTGCCGAGAATAGCCGGGATCACGAGATTGATGAACCAGATACCGGCGGTGGCAAAAAAGATTCCCGCTTTATTGGCACTGAAGAGTCCGGTAACCAGCAAGGCCACTTTGCCTTTAAGACCAAGTTCTGCAATGGCAAAAGTTGGGATGATCGCCATAATCAGAAAGGAGACACTGACCGTCCAGCAGGCTGCCCACCAACCGATCTGTACATCAAAGAAAATATAGAGCAGGTAGTATTGCAGGATAAAAACAGCAAACCGGGCAAAGGAAAGAAACAGCATCCGGGCCAGTACGGCCGTATCAAATTGTCCCACTGCTTCCAGGAGATAGCTATATTTTTTCAGAAAAGGAATTTTTGAAATCCATCTGGCCAGCCAATGCAGGCGGAAGTAAAACAACAGCAACAGTACCAAAACAATCAGCACACCATAAATCAGCACCAGCAACCACAGGCCGGATACCAGCTGCTGTTGTTCGATCGTTTTTTTCAACAGGATAAGTCCCAGCAACCCCATACACAGGGTAATGATGAGTTGGCTCATACTACTCACCATGGTCACGGCGATGGTACGCAGCCGGTTACCTTCTTCCATATACAAGACCCGGCCCAGGTATTCGCCCACCCGGTTGGGCGTACTAACAGAAAAGGATACGCCGGAGAGTACAGCCCTGAAAGCTTTGAGAAAAGATACCGGCTGAACCGGTTTAACGGCCATCTGCCATTTGAGGGCTTCAATGGCCCAGTTGATGATCATGAGGAAGATTACACCAGGTATATTCAATAATAATGGACTGCTGAATGATTGACGAACCTGCAGCCAGGCTCCTTCTATATCCGGCTGGTTTTTTATTTCTGAATAAATTGACCATGAAAGCCAGATAAACAAGAGCGGACCGAGGAAGTAGTTGATGAAGGTCCGGATGAAATCGGGTTTGTTATTTCGGTTCAGCTTCATTAATCTTGTAAAAATACACTCCCTGCTGGAAAAGCCTGTTAAAATAATATTGGGTATTGACCCCGGAACCATTGTAATGGGTTACGGGCTGGTAAAAGTAACCGGCCGCGAAGTCAGTTTACTCGACCTGGGCGTACTCAAACCGGGAAAAGTAAAAGACGGGTATAAAAAACTGCAGTTGATCTTTAATACCGTAAGTGGTCTTATTACACAATACAAACCCACCGACTTTGCCATTGAAGCGCCGTTTTTCGGAAAGAATGTGCAGAGTATGCTGAAACTGGGCCGGGCGCAGGGTGTGGCCATTGCGGCAGCCATGCGGCATGGATTGGAAGTGACGGAGTATTCTCCGAAAAAAGTAAAACAGTCAGTTACAGGCAATGGAAATGCAGATAAGGAACAGGTGATGAAAATGCTGCAGACGATCCTTTCTTTTAAGGACAACTCCAAATACTATGATGCCACAGATGCGCTGGCGGTTGCCATGTGTCATTTTTACCAGACATCTTCTGCTGTGCTAAAAGCAACAAGCAAGGGAGGCAAAGGCTGGGAAGATTTTATCAAAAACAATCCCGGAAGGATCCTTAAAAAATAATTCAGAATGCTGCCAGAATTTTAGCCTGTACTGTTTTCAAATGTTCAGGTGTTGCGGGTGGTTTGGCCTGATTAAAATTCAGGTCATTGGCAGTATTGATTGGCACCAGGTGTATATGTGCATGCGGCACTTCCAGTCCGATCACACTGATCCCGCAACGGTTGCAGTCAAAGGCTTTTTCGATCGCTTTGGCGATGGGTTGTGCAAAAAGCAAAATCTGCTGCAGGTAATCAGCCGGCAGGTCAAATAAATTGTCTGTTTCCGTTTTGGGAACCACCAGTACATGTCCTTCCCGTAAGGGAAAAATATCGAGGAAAGCAAAGAAATGCTCATTCTCAGCGATTTTATAAGAAGGGATCTCACCGGCGATGATTCTGGAGAAGATAGTCATGGGTTGAAAGTTGGAGGTTCGAGGTTGGAGGTTCGAGGTTGGAGGTTCGAGGGTTTAAAAAGTCATATAAAGGTTTGAGCATTTATAGGTAAAGCTACTTTATTTACTAAAAAAGCCTTCGCGGGCGAAGACTTTTCCTTTTTTCAGTGACTGATAAAGATCAGGCGGTGATTTCGTCGATCCGGAATTTCAGGATACCTGCCGGGGCCTGAACTTCGGCTGTGTCGCCAATAACTTTGCCAAGGATCCCTTTCCCGATAGGTGAGGTTACGGAAATTTTACCGGCCTTGAGGTCAGCTTCTTTCTCGCTAACAATTTTATACGTTACCTGTTTTTTGGTATTCAGGTTGGTCAGGGTCACTTTGGTCAGGATGGAAACTTTGCTGGTATCAATACTGGCTTCATCCAATACCCTTATATTGGCCATAGCTCCTTCCATGGCGGCAATTTTAGCTTCCAGGATTCCCTGGGCTTCTTTGGCCGCATCATATTCCGCGTTCTCTTTCAGATCTCCTTTTTCGCGGGCTTCAGCGATGGCCCGGCTGGCGGCAGGGCGGTCCACCCCTTTCATTCGTTGCAGTTCGGCTTTCATTTGTTCCAGGGTATCCTTGGTCACATACTGTAATGCACTCATAGTCGGCTCTTTTGATAATAAAAAAATAACAACGCCCCAGTGTTAGCTGAAGCGTTGCATTTCAGGTATAAAGGTAGAAAAAGTTTTTAAACCGGGAAATTTGAGTCTAAAATTTTAACAATCAGCGTTTTTTGAACTCATAAATCCGGTCAAAACCAAGGGTGTACTGCTCTGCACGCAATCCCCGGTTATTGCTGTGAAAGTCAATATCATCAAACCGCCACTCCAAGGTGCGGTGTAAAAAGGTATTGGAAACACTGATCAGCAGATAACGCATATCCCTGGCTTGCCAGCTGCCTTCACTGTTATTATAGATGCCTTTGTTGTGTTTACCGGCTCTCCAATAGCCGCTTAACGTATCAGTTCCTTCTATATAGGTAGCGAGTCCATTTTCATCCAGGTGAAAAATGCCATCTTCATAACCGGTTCTTAATTCTGAAGTCCCGGTGGATATACGACGGGTGGCTCCTTCGAGTTTCCAATGACCGGTTATCCTGTCTTCCAGTGATTTGGAGCAGGAGGAAAAAAGCGAACCGATAAATAAACCAGCTGTGACTACAGCTATAATTTGGCGCATAGTGCCAGATTTTGTGGTTATTGAATATACAACCTGAATTTACGAAAAATCATGGAATCGAAATTCCCAGTTTTCCAAGCAAAACTGCAGCCATTTTATAGTCGGCTTCAAAACTATAGCCTGCAATATGCGGGGTTATTATCACATCGGGTCTTGCCAAAAGCCAGTCCAGATCTTCCTGTTCCGTTTTACTATAGGAAGATAGTTGCTCATTGGGTAACACATCCAGTCCGGCCCCGCTGATCAGGTTCTCTTTCAGTGCGCTGATCAATGCCGGGATTTCAATTACTTTTCCACGGGATGTATTGAGAATTACAGGTTTACGTTTTAAGTTACGGAAGAAAGCTTCATTGATCATTCCCGTTGTTTCCGGGGTCAGTGGCACATGCAGGCTGATGATATCGGCGTATCGGGCGATTTGCTCCAGGTTTGCTTCTTTGATATACCCGTTGGCAAAATCAGCTTTATAGCGGTCGCAGGCCAGCACGGTCACCTGAAATGGTTCAAGCAAACGGGCAAAACTGCTGCCGGTATTCCCGAAACCGATGATACCGACTGTCTTTCCGGTCAGTTCAATACCGGTATTTTCCACTCTTTTCCAAAGACCTTTTCGTACTTCTTCCTGTGCTAATGATAAGCGGTTCAGCAGGTTCAGCAACAGCCCCAGGTTATGTTCAGCCACGGCATTCCGGTTACCTTCCGGGCTGCTTACACAGTTGACGCCCCTGCTTTCGGCATATGGCTGATCGACCAGTTCCATACCGCTGCCCAGCCGCCCTACCCATTTTAATCGGAGTGCTTTGTCCAGCAGTTGCTTATTCACCGGAATTCTTGTGGTCACCACCAGGCCTTCCGCATCGGCGATCATTAAAGAAAGTTCTTCCACATTGATTTCCGGCGCGTCGAGCACCTGGTAACCCTGCATCACTAAAGCATCCTTTAAAACCGGGTGGGCTCTTCCTGTAATTATTACTTTCTTCATCGCATTTTACAAATGAGGCCGGCAAATTGTTCTATCGTGAGTTGCTCGGCTCTTTTATTAAACAGTTCATCTTCCAGAATAGCTGCATCAAAGAGGCCTTTTACCGCATTTCGCAGGGTTTTGCGGCGTTGGTTAAAGGCGGTTTTTACCAGGAGGAAGAATTTTTTTTCATCCGCCAGTTCCAGTGGTTTTTTCCGTGGGGTCAGCCGGATCACCCCGCTTTTTACTTTCGGGGGTGGGTTAAAACATTGCTCACTCACATCAAACAGGTATTCCACGTCATAAAAAGCCTGTACCAGCACACTCAGTACACCATATACTTTACTCCCCTCTTTTGCCGCCGCCCGTTGTGCCACT
>CAUJFR010000059.1 GCA_963169885.1 Bacteroidota bacterium | reverse complement strand
GGATGCGGATATCCTGAAAGGTGAAGAGAAAAATAGAAGTGAATTTGCCAAAGCCTTTCTGCAGGGTATCGGCAAACAATCCTCTCTGATCAATAATGGGATCAATACCGAAACGCTGACGATGATCCGCTCCCGCTTCATTCTTGACTGGTACGAAACCAATGCCGCTAAATACCCGTTTAAATTATTCGACTTCCAGCGTCAGCTCCTGCAGGAAGGTATGTTCGATGCCTACAATCAATGGCTCTTCGGCACTTCAGAAAACCTCGCCGCCTATGACAACTGGACAAAGGCGCATGCGGAAGAGTACGAAGCATTCAGCAAGTTTCAGAAGTCAAGAATCTTTAAAATGCCGGCGGGACAGTACTACCAGAATTAAGTACGAGGTACGCCAATCGAACTGGACGACTGTTCCCTGTCCCCCGCTGGCGGGGGTACGCCAGTCAGTATTAAAGCCTCTTCAAATGGGGGTGGACTTTAGAGATATCTCTTCAAAAACCTATTTCCCCGATTGCCCTCTTTCAGCACTCTTGCTTTTCTCATACTGCTCCACCCATTCTTCAATAGAACCGATCACAGCATTCATATGCTTCAACACTTCATGATCAGTAAATCGCAGAACGGTGTAGCCTGCTTCTTCCAGGTCTTTTTGTTTCACTTTATCTTTAGCAATAGTAGCCGCCTCCAGATGTGTACCACCATCTACCTCAATGACCAATTTCAGATCTAAGCACATAAAGTCAGCAATATACTTTAGCACTGGTCGCTGCCTCCTGAAAGTATAGCCCTTCAGCTTTTTACTCTTTAATGCATATTTCCACAAACAGGCTTCTGCCCTGGTCATATTCTTGCGAAGCTTATTTGCATAAGGCTGCAGGTATTTCCGGTAATCATTATTAGAATAAAGCATTGGCTAAAATAGCAGCGATACAGATCTTAGGTAGGTGAAAAAAACGGGTAGCACTGCTTTTTTTCTGCGGTTCCGGGTGAAATTTCACGTGAACATTTAAAAAAGTGCTTCCAAATCCACCCCAAAATGAAAATTCATTAAAGTGGAAGCCCTCCCCCCGCCAGCGGGGGACAATGAACCCTCCTGAAATCCGGCTGGCGTAAAGCCTTTCTAAGTACGAAAGGCATGCCGTAAAACGAGTAGCTTCTTGTTTTTTCTAGATTCAACCTCATATCTTCCCGTCTTCCTTTCTTCCCGGCTAAAAAATATTCCGCAGGAATTGCCTTCGGCAAGAGATTATAGAGCCGGGAAGTCGTGGAGAACGGGAAGGAAAGCCAAAACTCGCTACTCTCCCCGGCAGTTCCCAACACCTAACAGCTAACAGCGAACACCTTTTCCCCGAGCTGGCTGTTACCTGACACCCGACACCTCACACCTGACACCTTCCTCACAGCAACTATTCAAAAAAATAGTATATTGAACCCACGTTACACCTCAAGTGTTTACATAAAAACAACGATTGCCATGACCGAGCCAAAAAGACTATTTGACTGCCTGGACTATCACCTGGAACGCACCCCGCTGGACATCATGCTGGCCGGCAAAGAAGGGGGGCAGTGGAAAAAACACAGTACTGCTTCCGTAAAGGAAACGGTGGACCGGCTCAGTGCCGGTTTATTGAGCCTGGGTGTCAGCTGCGGGGATATGAGTCCGGAAGGCCGGGATAAGATTGCCATTCTTGCTAAAAACCGACCCGAATGGGTAATGCTCGATCTGGCTGTTCAGCAGATCGGTGCCGTGCTGACCCCGATCTACCCCACGATCAATGTCAATGAACTGGAATTTGTGCTCAATGATGCACAAGTAAAATATGTATTCGTCAATGATGAGGAACTCTTCCTGAAAGTATATAGCCTGAAGGAAAAAGTGCATAGTGTGAAAGAGATCTATACGTTTGAACATGTGCCCAATGCATTGCACTGGAAAGAAGTACTGAATCTGGCCACCCCGGAATTGATTGCACAAATCAAACCGGTTTCGGATAAAATCACCTACGAGGACCTGGCCACGATTATTTATACCTCCGGCACAACAGGTACGCCCAAGGGGGTAATGCTTTCACACCGGAATATTCTTTCCAATGTGAATGCCAGTATGCCCTGCTTCCCCCCGGGAGAAGAGATGAAGGCACTGAGCTTCTTACCTCTCAATCATATATTTGAGCGGATGGTCACTTATCTCTACCTGTTCAGGGGTATTTCGATTTATTATGCGGAAAGTCTCGAGACCATTGCCGACAACCTGAAAGAAGTGCAACCGCATATGTTCACCACCGTGCCGCGCCTGCTGGAAAAAGTGTATAACAAGATCATGCAGAAAGGCAATGAACTCACGGGCACCAAACGTAAATTGTTTTTCTGGGCGCATGGACTGGCGGAGAAATATGAAATCAATAAAGACCAGGGACCGATGTATGGCTTCAAGCTCGGCCTGGCCAATAAAATCATCTTCAGTAAATGGCGGGAAGGACTAGGTGGTAATATCAAGTGTATTGTAACCGGTGGGGCAGCCTGCCAGGTGCGGCTGATCCGCATATTCAGTGCGGCAAAGATCACCATTATGGAAGGGTATGGATTAACGGAAACCTCCCCTGTGGTGGCTGTAAATCGTTATGAAGAAAGCGGCCGTCGTTTTGGTTCAGTAGGTCCGCTGATCGGAGGTGTGGAAGTAAAGATTGCGGAGGATGGGGAAATACTCTGTAAGGGACCGAATATCATGATGGGTTATTACAAGCGGCCTGATCTGACAGCGGAAGTAATTGATAAGGATGGCTGGTTTGCTTCCGGCGATATTGGCGATCTGAGTGCGGATAATTTTTTAAAGATCACCGATCGCAAAAAAGAATTATTCAAGACCAGCGGGGGAAAGTATGTCGCTCCCCTGCCCATTGAAAACAAGCTGAAGGAATCTCCTTTTATTGAGCAGGTGATGCTGGTCGGTTCGGACCGGAAATTTGTCAGTGCATTGATCGTACCCTCATTCCCTAATTTGCTCGACTGGTGCCGTCATCATGGTATACATGCAACCGGGCATGAAGAAGTGATCCGTGATCCGAAGGTGCAGGAGATGTATAAAGACCTGGTGGAAAGTTTTAATAAATATTTCAATCATGTGGAGCAGGTGAAAAAATTTGAACTGCTGCCCAATGAATGGAGTGTGGAGACGGGTGAAGTGACGCCTAAGTTATCCCTGAAACGGAAAGTGGTGATAGAGAAATATAAAGATGCAATTGAACGGATCTATAGCTGATCCTATTTGCTTTTGGCGGCACTGTCTTTCCGGCCTCTTTGCATCAGTTTTTGTACAAATTCATCGTATTTCACCTGCTGCTGCGGATTGAGCAGGTTTCTCATTTTCCGGAAATGGGCAAATGTCATACTATCGATAGTGCTTTGCCAGACGGCGATTTTTTCCCGGTATACTTTCCCTATGCTATCTGTTACAGAAGCATCTTTTACCAGTCCGAAATAAACAGCTTTTGCCGCACGGAGTGAATCATAAAGCGGGCGAACCGCTTTAAAATGATCATCCTTCATTTGCTTGTGGGTAGCGGCCTGTTGTTCATCCATACCCACTTCTTTGATCATCATTTCAGCCGGATCCATCCGATCTTTTTTCGGTGGCTTTTTAGCACTACCATTGACCATAAAGTAAACCAGTACGATATTCGATACCAGTAACAGCCCGATCACCAGGGTCAGTATTTTGTTGCTGCTCTTCATCACTTATCCTGATTTAGGTTGTACATGGAAATGGAGCTGTTACCTTCATTGAGCCGGTATTCTGAAGCGAGGGACTGGAAGGTATCCACTTCCGACGTCGCTGTATTGTCTTCGGTTCCGGGTTGGTTGAATACGGCCAGTACATTAATCAGCAGGATAATGGCCATGCCGGCAAATGCATAGGCAGGACGCAGCATCCAGGAAGTCCTGGCAGCCGGAGCCACCTCTTTTTCCATCCTGGCTTTCAGCCGGGTATAGAAGAAATCGGGGGCTGTAGCCTGGGTACAGCCATCGAGGCTGTTCAGGATTTCATCGATTCTATTTTCCTTGTTTGTATTCATATAACAAGTTTTTGACGTTAACAGGGGATAAAACCTTCGAATTGACTTTTTTATTCCAGTTCTTTCTCCAGTAATTTCCGGAGGTTTTGTTTGGCCCGGTGCATCAGTGACTCCACGGCTGCCACGGTGGTTTGCATCACCTCGCTAACTTCCTGATAACTAAGATCTTCCAGTTTATGTAAGGTAAATGCAATTTTCTGATTTTCCGGCAATTTTCCAATGACTTTAAAGAGCCGGGCGGCATTTTCTTTCCGGTCCAGTTCCACCCCGGGATGATTAAAATCAGGTATTTCCTGGGCCGGTTCGTTGTCTTCACCCAATAATCGTTGAATAAATCCGAAGCGTTTTTTGCTTTTCCGGCTCCGGAGCAGGTCCAGGGATCGGGTAGTAGTGATCCGGTAGATCCAGGTCGATAGTTTGGATTCGGCTTTAAAGGAACCGATAGAACGAAAAACCTGGATAAACACTTCCTGGGCCACATCTTCGGCGTCTTCGGCGTTTTGAACGATGCCCATAGCGGTATTGAACACCCGGTTCTGGTAGGTATCCACCAGGTACCGGAAGGCGGATTCATCTCCCTCCCGAAGCCCTTGTATCAGTTCAAACTCAGTCAACTAGCGATCAGCAATTTTATGCACGAACTTACGAAAG
>CAUJFR010000058.1 GCA_963169885.1 Bacteroidota bacterium | reverse complement strand
CCTTTTTCTTCTTTAATAAGAGATGGAACAAATACATGATCTCCCACCGTCAGCGGATCCGGATCAGGGGCCGCTACCGCTTTCTTAAAATCGGCCGTTACAAGTTCTTCCGCGGCTCGTTCAATTTCGTTTAATTCAGCTGCTGACACCCCTCTTTCCTCCAGTCGCTTCCGCAGTCGTGGAATAGGATCATGCTGATGATGTTTTTCCAGATCTACCTGACTGCGGTAAAAGTCGGACCGCACGCCGCTGGTATGATGTCCCAACAACGGAGTTTCTGCATGCACAAGCACGGGCTTTCGTTCCCTGCGTACAAACTCACAAACATCTTTCATCACTTTATAAGATGCTTCAAAATCACTTCCATCTACCTGGATCCGGTTCATTCCCTTAAATCCCGCTACATACTCAAAGGCATTCATGGCACGGGCCTCTCCGGCCGATACACTAATGCCCCAGTTGTTATCCTGTACAAGATAGATCACCGGTAATTGCTTTAATACGGCAAACTGCATGGCCTCACTCACTTCTCCTTCGGTCACACTGGCATCGCCCATCGAACAGAGTACTACGGGCAATTCTCCATCCGGCCCTTTTTTCAGCCGGGCAGGATCTGATTTTTCCCAGTAACGGATCCCTTGTGCAATACCGGTGGTGGGAATAGCCTGCATACCCGTGGCACTGCTCTGGTGGATGATCAATGGCTTGTCATCGCCCCGGTAATTCGGGTGGGAATAGTATTCCCTGCCGCCCGTAAATATATCTTCTCCTTTTGCCAGGAGTTGAAGCATTTGCTCATATGGTGTAAAGCCCAGTCCCTGCAGCATACTTTCATCCCGGTAATAAGGACTTATAAAATCCTGTGATTGCAGATTAAAGGCCGTGGCCAGTTGTATAGCTTCATGTCCACGCGATGTGGAATGCACATATTTACATATAGAGCGGTTAGCCTCATACAGATCGGCCATGGCCCTGGTCTGGCTCATGAGCTTATATGCGCGGAGTAAAATGGATAAATCAGTCATCTGCAGCAAACATTACTAAACAAATGTAAGGTAAAGCGGTTCAGAAAAAATAAGGGGTTGTATCTCCTTTTGATACAACCCCTGCTGGCAGTTGGTATTGGTTCTTTTCGTCGGAATAATATTTTTTGCAATTACTTTACTTCGAGCGCGAACATACTGTCATCTTCAATAAATCCTTCCAGTTCATCACCCACCACCACTTCACCCACACCGGCTGGTGTACCGGTGAATATAATATCCCCGATATTCACGGAGAAGTAGTTGGAGATATAAGACACGATCTTGTCAAAACTATGGATCATGTTGGTGGTATTGCCCTGCTGTACGAGTTCCTTATTTTTATACAGGCAGAAATTGATTTCCTTTTTATTCTTGACATTGGCCATGGGCACCCATTTGCCGATCACGGCAGAATTATCCCAGGCCTTTGCTTTCTCCCAGGGCAGCCCTTTTTCTTTCAGTTCATTCTGGATATCACGGGCTGTAAAATCGATCCCGGCAGTAATGGCGTCATAATATTTGGACGCGAATTTATCCTGGATATATTTTCCGTTTTTGCTGATCCTGAGAACCAGTTCACATTCGTAGTGCAGTTCGTTGGTAAACTCGGGGTAATAGAATGGTGTATGCGGTTGCAATAAAGCACTCTTCGGCTTCATAAAGATCACAGGCTCATCGGGCACTTCGTTTCCGAGCTCTTTCGCATGTGCAACATAGTTTCGTCCGACACAGAAAATTTTCATAACAGGAAGTCACATTTTAATTAAATATACCGGATACCCTTCAGGGGTGACATCATCCCATATATTCAGTGGTAATCAATATGTATATTGGATTCCCCCGGTTTAAAATGCTGTTGAGGCGCCTTCCGGGGCGAGGTCAGGAGTGCTAAAGTAAGGATTCCATCTGATTTCTCATAATGAAAAATCTTTATTATTTACATGGTTCATGGCAGTGGTAATACCCTGTGCAGCAAACATTTCAATCAGTTCCACCGACTTCCCGATCTTCAGTTTTACGAGGGGTTCTTCTTCCTTTTTCCACTTTCCCAGTACAAAATCCGCCTGCAACCCTTTTGGGTAATCATTCCCGATGCCAAACCGGAGTTTGGCGTAATCTTTCGTTCCCAGACTTTCCTGGAGGCTTTTCAGGCCATTATGTCCCGCATCGCTGCCGGAGGGTTTCAGCCGCAGCTTACTCAGGGGCAGGGCCAGGTCATCAACCACAACCAGTAGCTGCTCCGTGGTCAGTTTTTCCTTGTCCAGCCAGTATTTTACGGCTTTCCCACTCAGGTTCATATAAGTGGTCGGGCATACACAGACAAAATTCTTTCCCTTCCATTTCACATCTGCTACCAGGGCCAGCCGGTCATTGCGAAACTGTCCCCCATGCTTTTGCACAAAGGCATTCACCACATCAAATCCTATATTATGACGGGTATGGGCGTATTCCGCGCCCGGATTTCCCAGTCCGGCCAGTAAAAATTTCATAGTCTTAGCTCAAATATCGGTGTTAGCCAATAAAAAACCCGCATCAGTTGATACGGGTTTGTATTATTCGTGTAAAACCTTATTTTTTAGCAGCAGGCTTCGCAGCGGCAGGGGCAGCAGCAGGTTTCGCAGCAGCACCGGCAGCCGGGGCAGTTGCTTCTTCCTGTTTCAGCTGACGGGTCATTACCACGGAAGCAACCGGGATACGGGGGGAGTTCAGGATCTCGTAGTTCGGCTCCTTCACATCTTCCACACGGATATTGCCATTCAGTTCCAGGCTATCAATGGGCACTTCGATCTGCTCTTTCAGGAATTTAGGGTAGGTTTTGATTTTCAGTGACTTCATTTTGGTCACCAGTTTACCACCGTCCTTTACTCCTTTTGATGTTCCAACAAATTTCACAGGAATATCAGCGATTTCTTTCTTGTCCTCTACCAGTTCCAGCAGGTCGATATGGATCAGTTTGTCATCCACTTTGTCAAACTGCAGGTCTTTCAGGATGGTACGGTAGGTCTTTCCCTCCAATACTACTTCAGCGATCT
>CAUJFR010000057.1 GCA_963169885.1 Bacteroidota bacterium | reverse complement strand
TAACTTTCCCCCCAAATCTTCAACCATGCCCGACAGTGCCAAATTCCTCGAAACCGTAAAAACCGGTTATACTTTCAAGGGAGAATCTTTTAAACTGGGCAGCGCCATGCTCGATGGACAGGTGGTGCCAGGGGCCGATGTGGCCATTCCTTTTAAAACATTAAATCGCCACGGGTTGATTGCCGGGGCTACCGGTACCGGGAAAACAAAAACCCTGCAGGTGCTGGCTGAAGGTCTGAGTGCGGCGAGTATTCCGGTACTGCTGATGGATATCAAGGGTGACCTGAGCGGGATTGCGGCTGCAGGAACGGTCAATGATAAAATCAATGATCGCTGCCAGAAACTCGGTATTACATTTACGCCCACAGCTTCTCCGGTAGACCTGCTCACCCTGAGCAACCAGAAAGGGGTAAGACTCCGGGCCACGGTGAGTGAGTTTGGCCCTGTACTGCTCTCAAAAATTCTTGGACTCAATGATACACAAGGTGGCTTTGTAGCCATGATCTTCAAATACTGCGATGATAACAAACTGCCCCTGCTGGACCTGAAAGACTTTGTCAAAGTATTGCAGTTTGTGAGTGATGAAGGCAAAGCCGAACTGGAAAAAACATACGGAAAGATCTCCACCACT
The DNA here is from genome assembly GCA_963169885.1 of Bacteroidota bacterium. Classification (GTDB taxonomy): domain Bacteria; phylum Bacteroidota; class Bacteroidia; order Chitinophagales; family Chitinophagaceae; genus JJ008. Next base: position 5,084 of record CAUJFR010000057.1, on the reverse strand, counting down.
TCCACCGGAACCATCCTGCGTAAAGTGATCGAACTGCAACAACAGGGAGCTGATGTATTTTTTGGCGAAAAAAGCTTTGAAGTGGATGACCTGATGCGCATCAGTGAAGACGGACGCGGCATGATCTCCATTGTACGGGTGACCGATCTGCAGGATCGCCCTAAACTATTCTCTACTTTTATGCTGCAACTGCTGGCCGAACTCTATGCCAGTTGCCCCGAAGAAGGGGATATGGACAAACCCAAACTGGTGATGATCATCGACGAGGCCCACCTGATCTTCCAGGAAGCCAATGATGCTTTACTGCAGCAGATTGAAACGATCATCAAACTGATCCGCTCCAAAGGGATCGGGATCTATTTCTGCACCCAGAACCCGATGGATGTTCCGGCTGCTGTACTGGCCCAGCTGGGACTGAAAGTACAACACGCCCTGCGTGCCTTTACCGCCGCTGACCGTAAAGTGATCAAACAAACATCGGAGAACTATCCGGAAACGGAGTTTTATAAGACGGAAGACCTGATCACTCAATTAGGAACCGGTGAAGCACTAGTGACCATTCTCAATGAAAAAGGGATCCCCACACCACTGGTTCATTGTATGCTTCGGCCTCCGCAGAGCCGGATGGATATCCTTTCAGAAATGGAGATCGATGCCCTGGTGAGTCATTCAAAAATTGCCCGTAAATACAATGAAGTGATCGATAGTAAGAGTGCGTATGAGATCCTGACGGAGAAACTGGAAGAAGCTGCGAAAAAAGAAGCAGACCAAAAAGAGGAGGAGGCCGAAGCCAAAACGGAGAAAAAATCAACGAAGAAGGAAAAAGGATTTTTTGATGATCCGGTGGTGAAGAGTATGACCCGCACGGCCGGTAATACCATCGTTAGAACCTTACTGGGTGTACTCGGTCTCGGCGGCCGCACCCGCCGTAAGAGTTTATTTTAAATAGACCCGACCCGTCGCGTCCATCCCGATTTTATTTTCAGCCTGGAGAAAGCTCAGCACTTTCCAGGCTTTTTCTTTTTTAATGCCACTCAGTTGTTGCAGCAGGATTTTATTATCAACCGGAGCTGTTCCCAGTAACTGTAGTAACCGTTGCTCAATGGCGACAAACTCCTCTTTACTCAGTACCGTTGCTTTTTGTTTCAGGCAATTATCACAGATGCCGCAGTCCTTCATGTTGGCGTCGCCAAAATAATGGCCAATGATCCGGCTCCGGCATTGGGTGTCTTCCTGCACAAACTGAATCATCTGTCTCATCCGGCGGCGAAACTGCTCTTTCCGTTTATTATACGCCACCATATCAATAGATATATCACCGGCTTTCACGCGGTTACGCATCAGGTACACCTGGGGATTATCTTTTCTGGGTTGGTAGTGAATCACGCCGGCCTTATCCAGCATTACTAAATCATTTTTAACCGCCGCCGATTCCTTGCGGAGCAAACCCGCCAATACAATTTCTGAAACGGCCACCGGCATATCATAGATTCCCTCATAAGCCCTTAACAGGGATTTGATACAGGGTTCCAGATCCGGGTAATTTCCTTCAAATGCATACAGCCCTTCTTTATTGATCGTAAAGATCACCGTGGAGGGCAGGAATACCTGTTCGTTAAATGACAACCAGTCTTCCTGTTCCAGCGACCGCATCGCATTCATCAATGTGTGTGGAGCAAATGGGAATTTTTTCAGGAAATCAGCAATATCAAAATCATAATATTGCCCGCTGCCACTTCCCGTTGGTAACTGCAGGTAATTGGCCAAAGCCTGGTATACTTCCCTGATTTCTTCAAGCGAGGGAAAACGAATGGAGGCCATTTCGTCCAGTTCTTTCAAATCCCGCTCATCATACAACAATACCGCATACGAGGTCTTCCCATCCCGGCCGGCCCTTCCGGCCTCCTGATAATAATTCTCCAGACAATCCGGCACATCGGCATGTACTACAGTTCTTACATCCGGTTTATCGATCCCCATGCCAAAAGCATTGGTACAGACAATCACCCGGATCGTATTTTTGATCCAGGCTTCCTGTTTGGCGGACCGTTCTTCCTGGTTGAGTCCGGCATGGTAAAAATCTGCGGGTATGCCTTGCAGTTGTAACAGCTCAGCGATTTCTTTGGTGCGTTTCCGGCTTTTGCAATACACGATACCGGTACCCGGTACTTTTTTCAGAATATCAATGATCTTATTGATCTTGGAATCCATCCGGAAGCAACTATAGGAAAGGTTGGCCCTTTCAAATGACTGACGGTAAATCTGCGGCTGTTGTAATTCCAGTTTCTGTGCAATATCGTCCTGAACTTCAGGTGTGGCCGAAGCGGTAAGTGCCAGGATGGGCACATTAGGTAATTCGGTCCGCAGAGCGGCAATACGCAAATACGGTGGACGAAAATCATAGCCCCATTGTGAAATACAATGCGCTTCATCCACTGCTATCAGGTGTACGCCTAATCCAGGCAGGTATTCTTTAAACAGGCTGGTCTCTAATCGTTCCGGCGATACATACAGGAATTTACAATTACTCTCCATGGCGGTATGAAACGTGCGGATCACTTCCTTGCGGCTCATACCGGAGAAAATTGCAAAAGCAGTGATCCCTCTTTTGCGAAGGTTCTCCACCTGATCCTTCATCAGGGCGATCAATGGAGAGATCACCAGGCAAAGTCCGTCCATCGCCATGGCAGGGACCTGGTAGCAAAGTGATTTACCACCGCCGGTCGGCATCAGGGCCAGCACATCTTTCCCGTTCAGTACAGACTTTATAATATCTTCCTGCATCGGGCGAAAAGCATCATAGCCCCAGTATTCTTTCAGTATTTGCTTCGGGTCTGTCAAGTGATTTATTGCAGGCGACAAATTACATTATTGTGGCGGGAGTTCCTTTTCCGGAACGGGGTCAGATCCCGGATTTTGTTTTATACCACTTTCTTGACAAATAATCTCACCGAGTTGATTGCCAGTACCACATCACTCAGTCCCATAACCAGGGCACCAAATGTAGGTGTAAGAAAACCGAGCGCAGCCACCGGTATGGCCACAATGTTATACGCGAAGGCCCAGAAAAGGTTTTGTTTAATTGTGAGGTAGGTATGTTTGCCTAATCCCAGCGCAGTGGGCAGATTCTTCAATCCGTGATTCATCAGGATCACCTGGGCACTTTGTACGGCGATCTGAGACGCATCATTCATGGAGATGCCGATTGTTGCTTTGGCCAGTGCCGGGGCATCATTAATTCCGTCCCCCACCATAGCCGTAGGCACCTGTTCACTGAGTGCTGCAATCTTATGCAGCTTCTGCTCCGGAGACTGTTCGGCAATCACGGTATCAATACCGAGTTGTACGGCCAGTGCATTGCATTTTGACTGCCGGTCGCCACTCAGCAGAATGGTTTTTATGTTTTTGCGGTGCAGATAATCTACCACTGCTTTCGCTTCCGGACGCAGTTCATCTTTCACGTCGATCCAGCCTTGTAATACCCCATTACGAAGTACATAAACATTATGTTGGTCTTCTCTGGTCAGTCCTTCGGCGGATTTATAGGAACCGGCCGTATATAAATTCCCTTCTTTATCAGTGGCCTGCATACCCAATCCTTTTACTTCTTCCACCTTTGCCCACTGTAACGGGTCTTTTATCTTCCATTGTTCAGTTATGCATTTTGCAATCGGGTGGTTGGAATATTTTTCAAGCGAATAGACGATTTGTTTAAATCCTTCTTCCGTAAGCCCGGCTTGCAGGATTTTCCAATCGCCGATCATGAACTGACCTGTAGTGAGTGTACCGGTTTTATCAAAGACCACTTGTTTAATATCCTTAAAAGTTTCCAGGCTGGTGGCATTGCGGAACAGGATACCGGTTTTTGCCGCACGTCCCAATCCTACAGCAATGGCGGCCGGTGTGGCCAGTCCCATAGCACAGGGACAGGCGATCACCAATACAGCTATACTCCGCATAAGTGCCGGGGTAAATTCTTTGAGTACAATCCAGCTGATCACCAGGGTAAGCAAGGCAATAGCCAGTACAACCGGAATAAAGATGGCGCTGATTTTATCGGCCAGTTGCTGTACGGGTGGTTTTTCTCCCTGGGCCTGTTTGACCATATTGAGAATCCCGGAGAGTACCGTGTCATTCCCAACCGCGGTAACCTGTGTTTTAACGGTGCCATCTGTAATTACGCTGCCACCAATCAGCAAGTCTTTTGCTTTTTTATTTACCGGCATACTTTCCCCGGTAATGATTGATTCATTCACATGCACATTCCCCCATAATATTTTACAATCAATCGGAACTTGTTCTCCGCTTTTGATCAGTAACAAGTCACCAACCCGCAGCGCGGTATTTTCCACCGGAAAAATCTGTTCTTTATGTTCATCGTCAAAAGCAATCATGTTAGCCATCACTCTTTGTGATTTGGCCAGCTTGTTCAGCTCCCGTTGCGTGGAGGCGATAGAGGCATCCTCCATATAGTTACCGAAAAAAACGAGGGTGATGATGGTGGCAGCAGTTTCATAAAACATATACTGTTCTGCCTGGCCGGTCAGTGATCCATAGAGGCTGTAAACAAAAGCCGCTGTGGAACCCAAGGCGATCAGTACATTCATATTGGGCATCCCGTTCCGCAGGCTCTTCCAGGCGCTCTTTCCGAAAAAACTCATACCAATTATATAAACCGGGATGGTTAAGCCCAGTTGCACCCAATGATTCATCAGCCAGTGGATATGCAGGCCTGGGACCATGTGGAGCATTAACAAGGCTGTAAAAGGCAGGCAGAACCAGAATCGTTGGAGGTGAGAGGTAAAGAATGGCGTGTCGATCTCATCGTGATCATGGCCATGTGCATGCCCGCTTGCTGAGGCAGTTATTACTTTGTATCCAAGGTCCGTTACCCCCGTGGCGAGTTTTTCTTCGGCTAAATCTGCGCTGCGGTCAAAACTCACATCGCCGGTGGCAAAATTGACTTTGATATTGGCGGCACCTTTTTTATCCAGGTATTTGTGAATGTTCAGCGCACAGGTGGTGCAGTCCATGCCCTCTACTTTCCATTGTACCTTTTCCATAGGGTAAAGTTACCAAAAGGG
>CAUJFR010000056.1 GCA_963169885.1 Bacteroidota bacterium | reverse complement strand
TGAAATGGTGGATGATCTGCGGCTGCCGGGAAAAGTGGTGGCACATACGGCGGCCTCGGTTCCCAAAGAAGTATTGCAACAGGTGACCGGCCATTACGGCGTATTTTATCCCTTACAGAGTCTGCGTACTGAAATGCAGGGATTGCCGGATATCCCGCTTTATGTGGAGGGTAGTGATGAATATACTTTAGCGAAGTTAAAAACCCTTGCCCAATCCATTTCTCCGGAAAAAGTAGCGGAGGCGGATACGGAAAGCCGGACCAAACTACATGTGGCGGCTGTGCTGGTCAGCAATTTTACCAACCACTTGTATAAACTCGCCTCGGATTATTGCCGGAAAGAGGGCCTTGATTTCAAGCAACTCCAGCCCCTGATTGAAGAAACGGCTCTGCGACTCCGGAATATGAGTCCCTCGGAAGTCCAGACCGGCCCGGCAATCCGTCAGGATGAGGAAACCATCCAAAAACACTTGGAATTATTGAAGAATGACCCGGGTTTGAAAGAAATCTATGAGCAGATGACCCGGAGTATCCGGTCGGGAAACTGATTGTTTTCCCGAACAAGTAAACCGTTTCCGTGTTTTTGAGGTAAATTTGCCCCCCGAAACGAAAACATCACCATGTACACGATTAAATTCAATTTTGAGCAAAAGGACCTGGAACCGGTTGTACTTTCCAATATAGAGGCAGGTCAGTCCATTCTCGAGATCGCCCTGAAAAACGATATTGAGCTTCACCACAATTGTGGCGGGGTATGTGCCTGTACCACCTGTCATCTTTATGTGGAGAAAGGCATGGAATATATTGACGAACTATCTGACCGGGAAGAAGATTTTATCGACCGGGCCATGAATCCCCGGCTGAATTCAAGATTGGGTTGTCAATCACTGTTACTCGACGGCAGCGGCGAAATCGAAGTCACTTTGCCCGATCAGACGCAGTTCCTGGGTGAATAAAGTCTTCGCATCCTTCGATACGTCCCGCGAATGATTTTCAAAAGCCCTGCAAATATTGTTTTGCGGGACTACTCCCCGCATGAGGCGGGACAGGCAGGATGACAACAGCATTTCGCTTCGAAAGATAAAATGGAATAATTTCATTTGAAATATATGAAGTCGTTTATAGTAAAAGGTGTTATGAGGGGCTGTTTACCTGCCTAACGGCAGGCAGGCTCCCGACTCCCGACTACCGACTGTAATTGAAGTATTATTACAACATTTGATACCAGAATAAACTAAATAACCAATGTCTACCCATTTTGAGCCACCGATTAATTGGGGCGATCACGAAGATATCGCACTGAAACTGTATGAGCGTTTCGGGGATGATTTTACTGAGAGTAAGATCTACCGTATCCGCTTTACCGACCTGCTGGAATGGGTGCTTGAAATCCCCCGTTTTGAAGGCACCCGGGAAGGCAGTACCGAAGGACACCTGGAAATGATCCAGAGTGCATGGGTGTATGAGTGGAGGGATAATCAAAAATAGTTTACAGGTTGAAAAGTTAACAAGTTGACAAGGACCTCCTGAGAATTATTTGTTGAATTTTACGGCATGCACTTCCTTATCAACCTATCAACTTTTTAACTTGTCAACTTTTTCAACTTATCAACATACGTCAATGAACATCCTCACCGCCTTCAAGAAAATCACCACCTTCGTTTTCGACATCGACGGTGTACTCACCGACGGTACTGTGCTGGTATTGCCCAATGGCGTGCAGGCCAGAAGAATGCATATCAAGGACGGATTTGCCCTGCAGATGGCGTTGAAGAACGGGTACCGGGTAAAAATAATCTCCGGCGGGAACTCCCCTGAAGTACTGGATCGCCTTAACAAACTGGGAGTCTCCGATGTACATATGTCGGTACTCGATAAGGGCACACTGTTGCAGGAATGGATGAAAGCGGAAAACCTGAAAAAGGAATCTGTGCTTTACATGGGCGACGACCTGCCTGATCTGCCGGCATTAGGAGTGGTTGGCTTACCTGCTTGTCCGGCGGATGCTGCAGACGAAGTGAAAAAAGCAGCGATCTACATTTCTCCCCTGAAAGGCGGCGACGCCTGTGTGCGGGAAGTGATTGAAAAAGTATTAAGGATGAACGGTCAATGGGAATACAGAGTGGATGTGGCTTCCCGATGAGGTTTTACGCTTTTACAACTGCCTTTTCTAATGTATCTTACCTGAAATTTAATGAATGAGATTCACAGCCGCTTTAATAAAACTGATCCGACTGCCGAACCTCTTTTTTATTGCCCTGACCCAGTTACTCTTTTATTATGCGGTGGTAGTGCCGGTCCTGAAACAGGTAGGACATACACCGGAACTAAACGAAATTCACCTCTACCTCCTTGTAGCCGCTTCTGTCCTTATCGCTGCGGCCGGATATATTATCAACGATTATTTTGATATCAATATTGATGAGGTCAACAAACCCCGGAGGAATGTAGTGGACCAGGTGATCTCCCGGCGCTGGGCGATGTTGCTCCATTTTATTTTCAGTGGAATCGGGTTGCTTATCAGTTTATATCTTTCCTGGAAGACCAGTCACTGGTATATCGTGATCACGAATTTTCTTTGTATCGGGTTATTGTTTGGCTATTCGTTAGCACTAAAACGAAAATTATTATCCGGTAATATCCTGATTTCCCTGCTGACCGCCTGGGTCGTCCTTATTATAACTTCTTCAGAAGCTTTTTATTTATATAATACCGCAGCGGACAGCCTTGTACTGGAAGCACACCGGAAGATTATCCGGATCGGAAATCTCTATGCCGGTTTTGCCTTTATCAGTTCCCTGATCCGGGAAGCGATCAAGGATATGGAAGATATGGATGGGGATGCAAAGTATGGTTGCCGTACCATGCCAATCGTATGGGGAGTGAATACCTCCAAAGTGTATGTGGCGGTTTGGCTGGTGGTGCTGATCGCCATCCTGGTGATTGTTCAGTTCTATGTATTGCAATTCCGCTGGTGGATGCCCGTTACCTACAGTTTTGTACTGATCATTGCACCGATGCTTTATATTTTTTACCGGCTATTCAGCGCCACCCGCCCAGCCGACTTTCATCACCTGAGTGGCTGGATCAAAGCGGTTATGTTTACCGGTATATTATCCATGATCTTTTTCTATTTCTATATATGAAAACTAAAATCATTCTCGCTTCTCAATCTCCCCGTCGCAAACAATTATTGGAATGGGCCGAAGTATCATTTGAAGTCGTGGTCAAGGAAACCGATGAACATTTTCCACCCGGACTCACGGCGGAAGAAGTCGCCCTGTATATTGCCCGTAATAAATCCATCGCAGTGCAATCCTCCCTGCCGGATCCGGTGATCGTACTGGCAGCGGATACCATTGTGGTGCTCGGTGAGAATATCATTGGTAAACCGGTTCATCGGGAAGAAGCGATCAGTATTCTGCTGGCCCTCTCCGGTGAAAAACACCGGGTGATTACCGGCGTGGTGATCCGGAAGGGCGAACAGGAAGTTGCTTTTGCCGATGTGACCGAAGTGGAATTTCATGCGTTAACTATTGATCAGATCGAATTCTATGTCGATAAGTACAAGCCTTACGATAAAGCCGGCGCCTATGCCATCCAGGAATGGATCGGCGTGGTCGGGATTAAATCCATCAATGGTGATTTTTATAATGTGATGGGGTTGCCGGTGAGTAGGGTGGTTAAGGCGTTGGAGAGGTTAGGGGATGAGAAATAAGGAATAAGGAATAAGGAATGAGGAATGAGGAATAAGGAATGAGGAAGTGGGTTCCTTAGAAATTCTGGTGGGATTTTCTTTTCATAGTTTATTTGGTTTTTAAATGGGTAATATTTTTTTTGGCGGTGTCGATGCTTTTGATAAAGATGGCCATTAATTCATTGGCTTCTTTCAGGCAGTAATCGGTTTTTTCATTGACTACGACTGGTTTGCGGTAAATGATTTTCAGGTTAACACGACTTTCCCTGATCTCTTTCAGTACCACTTTCATTTTATGAATAAAGTCTGCAGCAGATTCAGCAGCCTGTGCCTCCCCATAATTCAGTGCCGCGGCTGTGCTGCTTTTTGATAGCTGATACTCAAGATTCTGTCCTGCTCTTGTAGGGGGAAGTAAATCACAAACCTCCAGACATTTACAAGCAAAGTCAACCAGCCTGTCTTCAAGATCATATTTTTTTACTCGATTTTCCATGGATAAAGTTTGCGCCTAATTTAGGGATATCCGGCAAACGAAATTTATTCGTCTCCAAGGATTTTTCTGCTAAAGTGACAATTCATAATTTATATCACTACGATGCTCTTACTCAGCTAATAAAACAATCATTCCTAAAAGCCCCATACTTTTTCATTCCTTATTTCTCATTTCTTATTTCTTATTTTCTTGCTTTCTCCGCGACGACCCTGAAAATATCCCCCAATTCCCCTTAGCTTCCCTCCCTAAACCTTATCACATGAATGAACGATTACTCCAGTACATCTGGCAGTTTCAGCATTTTGCTGCCAGCGAACTTTTAACAACTTCCGGTGAGCCGGTGCAGATTTTATATCAGGGGCAGTATAATACCAACCAGGGGCCTGATTTCTCCAATGCTAAAATAAAAATAGGAGGAACTACCTGGGTGGGCAGTGTTGAACTGCATATACGTTCTACGGACTGGGACAAACATAAACACCAGCACGACCGTAATTACGACAATGTGATCCTGCATGTGGTCTGGGAGGATGATGGATGGAACTACCCGGTACCCGTGCTTGAATTGAAAGGCCGGGTACCCGGAGTATTACTGAACCGGTATACCCTGCTGATGGAGAATCCAGGATTTATTCCCTGTGAAAAAAACATTACAGGGATCAGCGAACTCAGCTGGACCAGCTGGAAAGACCGGTTGATGGCAGAAAGGCTGGAACGAAAATCCGCTCTCCTGTATCAGTTCCTGGAGCAGAATGGAAACCACTGGGAAGAAGCCACCTGGTGGATGATGGCCCGGAGCTTTGGCATAAAAGTCAATACAGAGGCTTTTGAAAATATGGCCCGTTCACTACCTGTACCTTTACTGGCCAAACAAAAACATCAGCTGATCCTGCTGGAAGCCCTGTTGATGGGGCAGGCAGGTCTGCTCGTGGATGAAAAGCCGGCAGATAAATATTACAACCTGCTTCAGCGGGAATACCGGTTTCAGCAAAACAAATATAAGCTCCGGCCCATCACGGTTCCCATTCATTTTCTGCGGATGCGTCCGGGAAATTTTCCCACCGTACGCCTGGCCCAGCTGGCAGTATTACTCTTTCAATCCGAATCACTCTTTGCCAAAATCAAAGAGACCCGTTCCCTGGAGGAATTAAAACGGTTTTTTGATATTACGGCGAATGACTACTGGCATTATCATTATAGTTTCGACGAAACGTCCACCTACAAACCGAAAAAGCTGGGAACGGTGATGCTCGATAATATCATCATCAATACGATTGCCCCGCTTTTATTTGCCTATGGCAGTTACCATCATGAACAGGAATATAAAGACCGGGCCATCCAATGGTTGGAACAGACAGCCGCAGAATCCAATACGATCACCAGGAGCTTCCAGAAATTGGGAGTCGGCAATAAAAACGCTTTCGACAGTCAGGCCCTGATCGAACTGAAGCAGTCTTATTGTGATAAGAAAAGATGCCTTGAGTGCGCAGTGGGGGCGGGTCTGCTTAGGAGTCAGGAGTCGGGAGTCGGGAGTCAGGAGTCGGGAGGCGGGAGTTAGGAGTCGGGAGTCAATACACCTTCTAATAAAATGTTTCTAAAATTAACATGTAATAGTTATTCAGGTTTATCCAATATTCTCAAGGTCTTCTGAATATTGAAGACTCCTAACTCCCGACTCGCGACTACTAACTAACTCCAGCTTCCCCAGTCAATATTCACCTCAATATCCGGATGGATACTCTTGATCACCGGGCAGGTTTCGCCGGTATTTTTGAGGATCTGTTTTGTTTTTTCGTCTGTTTCTTTCAGTGAATCGGGTATATGAAATGTTAAATTAATGCCACCCACACGGCGGGGATCGGCTTTCATGATTTTAAGGACGTCGATTCTGACATCATTCAGGTCGAATCCCATGGTCCTGGCTTTGATACCCATAACGGTTACCATACAGGTAGCCAGGCTGGTGGCCATCAGGTCGGTGGGGGAGAACCGTTCGCCCTTCCCGTTGTTATCCACGGGGGCATCGGTTTCTATGGCAGACTGGCTTTGCAAATGGGTACAGGTGGTGCGGAGATCGCCGGTATATACTACGGAAGAAGTCATGTCAATATTTTGCCCTAAATTTACGTTATAGCTAAGAGATAAAAAGAGAAAAAAAGAGAAAGAGTAGACGAAAGGGTTTTTAATATTGTATTTGCGTGATAGGCGGAATCTCAAATTGTATTAAACGTTTTACTGGCAGAAATGGTCAAATAGAAGTTGCTTTTTTAAACATAGCTGATTTTAAAGCATCAAATTCTTATCAATATTCATCTAATAGAATAAATATAAAGTCCGTGAAAAAACTAAGCCTGTCCCTTATACTGATGTTTGCCTTGGTTACTGTGTTTGCTCAGGATTCAACCAGTCGGCTGTATTCAAAATCCGAAAAGAAAGAAGCCCGTCGTCAAAAAGTCAGTGCGATGATCAGGCAGTCGGAAGAAGGGGTCCTGGTTTACCATAAGCAAAGCATTTTTGGTGCCCAGGCCCGAACCAACGGATATGGTTTTTTTTATGAAATGGGCCGGATGAAAACCAACCGGAAAACGAATATTTACCGCCTCGATTTTACAGAAATCAAACACCAGAAGGAAAATAAAGTACAGACTTCTAATGGATTTATCTTTTTTGGCAATCCCTTCATTTTCGGTAAGATTAATAATTTTTACCAGCTGACCCTCGCCTTTGGACAGCAACACATGCTGGGACAAAAGGGGAATAAAAACGGGGTGGCGGTTTCTGCGGTATATAATGGTGGACTGTCACTGGGTCTGTTGCGGCCATATTATCTTGAAGTAATTGATCCGCTGGACGGAAAGAGTAAGGATATTAAATATTCGGTAGCTGATAGTGCTCTTTTCTTAGGCCCGTCCATAGTCGGCAGTTCCGGGATCGGAAAGGGCTGGGGCGAGATAAAAGTGAAACCCGGACTTTTTGCAAAAACGGCCTTACGCTTTGATTATGGGCGCTTTAACGAGTCAGTTCAGGCGCTTGAAATAGGCATCAGCGGGGAATTCTATTCCCAGAAAATACC
>CAUJFR010000055.1 GCA_963169885.1 Bacteroidota bacterium | reverse complement strand
CCGACTGCCAACTGCCAACTGCCAACTGCCAACTGCCGACTGCCGACTGCCGACTGCTTTTCCCTAAATTTGCTCCTTAAAATTTCCTCATTGAAACTCAGAACAGTAGCACTTCTAATAGCGCTCATTATCATTGCTGACCAGGCCCTGAAAATCTGGATTAAAACGTCCCATGATACGGGTGAAGTACTGCGGGTATTCGGGGCAGATTGGTTCCGGCTTCATTTTATTGAAAATCCGGGCATGGCCGGGGGCTGGAAATTTGGCAATGAGACCGGCAAAATGATCCTGACCCTTTTCCGTCTGGCCGCTGTGATCTTTGGCACCTGGTACCTCGGACAGATTGTGAAACAGAAGTACAGTAAGGGTTTTATTATCTGTGCCGGTCTGATCTATGCCGGTGCCCTGGGTAACCTGATTGATAGTATGTTTTACGGGATGATCTTTGATAAAGGCCTGCATTACGATACCGCATTGAATGACTACATCAGTTATTCAGGAGTGGCTGCCTTTTCATCCAACGGTTATTCTTCCTTCCTGCATGGGAGTGTGGTGGATATGCTTTATTTCCCGATCATTGATACAAACGGCTTTGTTTTTTTCAGCCCCATTTTTAATATAGCGGATGCTTCTATCTCCATCGGGGTGATCACTTTGCTGATTTTCCAAAAACGGTTTTTCAAGAAGCCTGAACCGGCGGATGCAAATCCTACAGTGGAGACCAGCAGTGAGATCAGTGATAAAATGCAGGCTTCCTGACGGCTACTGATTCGTTTTTAATACTGTTTTCTGTATATACCCATCCTGATTGCGGATGCGCAAAAAATACATACCTGGTGCCAGTCCCATGGTGTTTTCAAATTTGATCCGGGTTACACCGGATGCAAGATCCACAGTTTTATGCCGGACAATTTTACCGGAGGCATCGATCAGTTCGGCTTCTGATTTATTATACTGCGCAGCGGCAATATCCACCTGCAATTCATGGGAGAAGGGGTTGACAACGGAAACAAAACTGAGTTTCTCCTGCCGGTTTGATAGTTGAATAGTTCTGGACCAGGAAGTTTGCCCGCGTTGATTCTGTATACGTATCCGGTAATAGGTCTTTCCCGCAAGGGCTACCGGATCAGTAAAGTTATAAGTCTGATCTTCCCCTGTATCATTCAGATGACTGACCAGAAGACCAATAGCTGAAAAGTGAATGCCGTCCGGACTTTTTTCGATAATAAACTGCAGGGGTTCTTCTTCTTCACTTGTACTCCATTGTAATTCGGCCAGTCCGTTAATATTTTTCCCATTGAAGGAATACAATTGTGCCGCGAGCGGAGGTCCGCAATCAATTACGTTTAAGATGATTATATTGGCTACATCAGTAAAATTGCACAAGGCGTTGGAAAGATTGGCGGAAGTTGTGGCTACAACGAGCCGGTACAGGTCACCATTATTTATTGGCAATGTTTCGGATGAAGGAACAGTATAGGAAGTTACATATTCCCAGGCGGTTCCATTCCATACTGGTGTGGCAGGCCCTGAAGGGGCAGTTACATCCGTCCAGTTAGCGCCACCATCGGTACTCCGTTGCCATTTATAGTAGGTATAGTTATTAAAAAATGAACGGACCGTGTCATAAATGGTGAGAATATTACTGTCGCAAACAATCGGCGTAAGCGAAGGAGAGTAACTCATATTAGGTGAACAGGTGGAAACGGAAATATCATCCAGCGCCCAGTCATTTCCGCCACCTCCCGGGGCATTGTTAAAGAATTTCAGGGTAAAACTGGTCTGTGCCGCTCCGGTCAGGTAAGTAAATCCCTTTTTTACCCATTCCCCGGAATATAACAGATTTCCGGTAGTATAATAATCGATACCATCAATCTCAAATGTCAGGTTTGGGGCTACACCGGAGGAATCCCCGATATCAGTGGGAATATAATAAACAGGCCCGGATGAATTAGTAGCGCCTTTGCCATTAGAATCACAACCGCATTTAGCACAGATATTCCGCATCCAGCAGGTGATCTCATAATACGTGTTCGGACAAAGCCCGGAGATTGTTTGCTGGAAAGCAGAGTCAATCCGGTAAGCCGCATTGATCACCAGCATATAACCGGCGTTTGGATTGGCCACCGTATCAGCGGCCGGATTACCCAGTATCGGATCCACTGCACCGGTATGATCACCAATGATATCCCAGACGGTGAACACCCGGTGTGTGGGACTCGAATTATCTGGTTTAGCCCAGGTGTTGGATGTGGTATAGTTTGAACGGGTGGAGGTATTGTTCGCAATTCCGTAATAATAATCCTGCGGGGAATTCAGGTCAAAAAAGTTATAGGTATAACCTACGGGCACATTCCCGGAAGTACCGCGGTTTCTTGGCTGACCACTTCCAAAAGTCCCGTTGAATTCTGTACCAATTGCATTGGTTCCGATGGAATTGGAGCAGATGCCGTAGTTGGTATAGACCCGCAGCGTATTGGCTGGAAAAGTATATGTGCTGATAGGGGAGGACCCTGATTTGTAAGTCATATTGCCACCCCCGGTACTGATAGAAGAACCGGTAACCGCCGTAACGGTAACCCTGAATGAGGCAATCATGATACATGTATTTATGTAAAAAGAAGGTTTGTGTGTATTGGCAACCCGCCCTCTCCTGAATGCGGTAGCCGGTGCAGATCCGGTTCTGTAACCCAGGTGAATGGTCACATTGGATCCGGAAATCCAGCCCTGGTCATCGCCATAGGCATCCGAAAACTGTTTATAGATTTTCCCTTCATTGGTCAGTACCCTTATTGTACCTGGAATATATGTTGTACCTGCCGGAACAACATCCTGATAACGGCAACTGTCATAGGTGCCGGAACGAACGACAAAAGTTGCCCTGATCTCCAGTTCATCCCCTGTTTCAACAGTTCCGCCATTCAACCCCTTGGTTACATTAATATAACTTTTACCAAAGTCAATATTCTGGGCCATGACCTGAACGGAGCCCGGCAGTAAAGCCACCAGGAAGACCAGCAGGTAAAGATGGATACAGTTTGGTATGGTTGTTTTCATGAATACGGTTTCTGTTTCTACATAGTCTGACTCCAGGTTTTAAAATTAGATTAATGGTTTACCATTGCCAATAGTAAATCTTCCCTATGGATAACGTCAAATACTATGCACCTGTTGTGTAAAATTCCCTATTGCAAGTGGAATTACTTAGACGTATTTTCGGACTGAATTATAACACTATGTATAAATCCTCCCTGTATGTATTGACGCTCTGTTTGTTAAATGGATTTGCCCAATCCTTGTCTGCTCAGGGTGAACCATTTACTTCCCGAACGGTGGTTTCCGGCCTGAACTCAGCCTGGGAAGTACTCTATGGTCCAAATGACTCACTCTGGGTGACGGAGAACAGGTCTTACCTCATTTCCCGCATCAGTATTGCCAACGGGACTAAGACCGTTTTGGTGGACCTGAGGGCAACAGACGGCACTATCAATTTTTTAGCCAGTTCACCGAATCAGCCGCAGGGTGGATTAATGGGACTCGCCATACACCCGAATCTTTATTCCACGGATGCGGCAACCCGTGCTGCCAAACCCTGGGTCTATGCAGCCTATGTATATAATAAAGGGGTCTGTCCGGGTACCAATACCAGCTGTATTTACACCACAAAGATTGTACGCTTTGATTATGATGGGAATACACTTACCAATCCCACCACCATTATCAATACGATTCCCGGCAGCAGTGATCATAATTCCGGCAGACTGGTTATCAGTCCGGTCATAGAACCAGGTGCTGATGCCGCACATACCCAGTACCGCCTCTATTATACAGTGGGTGATATGGGTGCCGGTCAGTTTTTAAATACCACCCGTGCAGAAAATGCACAGGTGCTGAATAACCTGGAAGGAAAAGTGTTACGACTCAATACAGAAAGCGATGGCGATGCAGGACAGGATGCCTGGATTCCAAATGACAATCCTTTTTTCAATGCAGCGTCTATTACTGCTCAGGATTATGTATTTACACTGGGGCACCGGAATGCACAAGGACTGGCCTGGGGGAATGTCAATGGAACAAATATGCTGTACAGCACGGAACAGATGGACCGTACCGATGATGAGATCAATATTATTACAGCCGGAAAAAATTATGGATGGGACCAGGTCTCCGGTTATTGTGATGACAATGTAAATGGGTATAAAATCGGACAGAATACAAGCGCCAATGAAAATGCTTTTTGTTCGGTACCTGCGAATAATCACCAGGAACCCATATTCACCACCTTTACAGAACCTGCCTCCGGCATGGCCGCACTGATGGCTCAGCCAAATAATCAATTGTGGCCCACCATCGCCTCCTCCAGTGTGGACTTTTACAGTTCAGGTAAGATCAGCGGCTGGAAGTATTCTCTCTTTATCAGTCCGCTGAAAAAAGACAGAGTATACCGGGTTAAATTAAATGCGGATGGTTCCGATGTGGTCGGCGATACGATTCCCTATTTTGCCGGGAATGGTAACCGTATCCGGCGGATCAGGGTATCTCCGGACGGATTAAAATTTTATGTAGCGCGTGATGTGGGAGCCACCAGTAACGCGGGTGCTATAATGGAATACACCTACGCAGGTACGGTTTTATCTCTCAATGAAAATCCGGCTGAAGGACCAGCCCGGGTGAATGATATGATCAGCATCTATCCGAATCCGGTTAGCGATATACTGAATATTCACGGGAAAAGAGATTTACGCAAACCACTCTTTGCCCAGATCATGGATATCAATGGACGCATCTTGCTTACAGGCAGCAGCTTCCGTAATGATTTCACCATGGATGTACAGGCACTACAGGCCGGCACCTATTTCCTGAAACTATACAATGGAAATAATATGGAGGTGCAGGTGGTGAAGTTTGTGAAGGTGAAGTAGGGGGCCGAGTGGCCGCTATCCGCTGCGCGGATTTTTTAAACACATAGGTTTAGTTGTCACTAAAGATCAATATGTATTACAGACATTACTCTCCTGTAGCGTGACGATTCAGTAAGAGTAACATAGGGTTCACATAGAAATACACTATTCTATGTGTACCCTATGTATCTATGTGCCTATTTGTTAAAAAAAAAGAAGTCGCCATTTGAGGCGACTTTTTTTAATGCTCAGGGTTCTGAATAAATATAAACTCGTTGTTCTGCTTTTTTATTTTTTCTTCAACGTTCCGCTTTCACGGATATAACGGATCGCAGCGGCCCTGTCCGGGTTTTCTACCGGAGGGGTTTTTTCAGTACCGGATATAATCCTGGAACCGGAAAGAATGGCTTTCAGGTAAGCTGATTTGATCTGTTCCGAAGAAGGGGCCTGGCCTTTCTTTACAGCACTGAGCTGCGGACCAGTTAAGGATGACAAAGGAAGGGCATTACTTTTCATAAGGCGGTATGGATTTTACAGATAATTGAATTTGCGTAAGTAAGGTACATTCAATTGCGAAGCCAAAACAAGTATTTTGTCATAAAAAAAAGAGAAAACAGGGTGTTTTCTCTTTTTACTAAGTGGAAATACTATTTTTTACTTCAGCTTGCCGACCATATTGGCCGGGATCACCCACTCATCAAACTGTTCGGGTGTAACATACCCCAGTTGCACCGCCATTTCCTTGAGGGTGGTGCCCTGTTTATGGGCTTTCTGCGCAATTTCAGCCGCTTTATAGTACCCGATCTTTGTATTCAGTGAAGTAACCAGCATCAGCGAATTCTCCACGTGCTTGCGGATATTGGCTTCAATGGGTTCGATTCCCACCGCACACTTATCATTGAAGGAAACGCAACCATCACCGATCAGGCGGGCACTATGCAGGAAGTTGTAGATCATTACGGGTTTGAACACATTCAACTCAAAGTGTCCGTTGGCACCGCCGATATTGATGGCCACATCATTTCCCATCACCTGGGCAGCAATCATGGTAAGCGCTTCACATTGGGTGGGGTTTACCTTGCCGGGCATGATGGAAGATCCGGGTTCGTTATCGGGAATAAAGAGTTCGCCGATACCGCTGCGGGGACCGGAAGAGAGCATCCGTATATCATTGGCGATCTTCATCAGACTGACCGCTACTGTTTTTAATGCACCATGGGCTTCCACAATCGCATCATGGGCAGCAAGGGCTTCAAACTTATTTTCAGCAGTGACAAAAGGCAGTTTGGTCAGGTTGGCAATATGCTTCGCCACTTTCTTATCATAATCCGGAGGCGTGTTGATGCCGGTACCCACGGCCGT
>CAUJFR010000054.1 GCA_963169885.1 Bacteroidota bacterium | reverse complement strand
GTGGATGATATCCATGTGTATGATAACCTGTTCGGACTTTATGAGGGGGGCACCATGGCCACACCGGTAACGCAGACCATCAATACCGGCACTAACAACTGGGTTGATTTCCTGGAAGGAGGCAAACTGGTGGCTTCCATTCATCCTGCCGGTCAGGAGATGGGTGCCACGGAAGTGAAAGCCTATCTGCATACCGGCGCTGTTCGCTGGAGCAGCAATCAGTATTATCATAACCGGAACTTTACTATTCAGCCCGCTAATGCATTCCTGTCATTAGCGGATTCAGTGCTGGTGCGTGTTTATTTTCCGGATACAGAAACTGAAACCCTGATTGCGGCTACTGGTTGCAGTGGTTGTGCCAAACCTTCCTCCGCCTTTGATCTTGGCGTAACCAAGTATAGTGATCCCGATAATAATTATGAAAACGGAACAATCGCCGATAATAACCAGGGCGGGTGGAGTTTTATTATTCCATCCAATGCGACCAAAGTGCCCTTTGATAAAGGCTATTATGCCGAGTTCAAAGTGAATCATTTCTCCGAGTTCTGGCTCAATACCGGCGGACTCAGCGGCAGTCAACCCCTGCCTGTGGAACTGAAACAATTCACCGTTCGCAAGATGCCGCAGGATGCGGTATTGGTAGAATGGGTAACAGCGTCTGAATACAACGTGGATCGCTTTGAAGTGGAAGTGGCCCGTGGCAATACCGACTTTCAGGCGGGTCGTTATAGCCGACTGAGCGAAGTACCCGGTCAGGGTAACTCCGATCGTGAACAACGCTATCAATGGATCGATAATGAACCCGGTAAATCCGGTGTCAGGTATTATCGGTTAAAGATGATAGATATGGATGGCAGTGTCCGTTACTCTGCCATTCGTCCGCTCGTCTTCAACAATGAGATCCAATGGGTCGTAACGCCCAACCCGTCCGCCGGGCAATTCAGTCTCAACTGCCAGGCCAGTCCGGGTGAAACGATCCAGGTAAAAGTCTATGATACAAAGGGCCGGCTTGTATATCAGCACAGCAACCCGGCCAGTGGCTTTGCCCAAAAACTGAATATTGACCTGAAAGGCCCGGCCTATCCGGCGGGAATTTATCTACTTAAAACAGGAGTTGGAGATAAAAGCAAGGTCTTTAAACTGATTAAGCAGTGAGGATAAAGTACGAAGTACGAGGTACGACTGACGTACTTTGAAGTAACTGTTTTAATTCAGGACTGTTTTCTGAAGCCAGGCATTTGAAAGTACGAAGTACGAATAAGAACCCATTTCAAAATAAATTGTACGCAAGCCCGACTAAAGGCTTTATCGATTGTTTAAGCCCGTACTTCGTACCTCGTACCTCGTACTTTGAACAGGTTTCTTCAAATTAAAAAAGCCCTCCGAATTTCGGAGGGCTCAGTTATTAAAGACTGTTTAATCAGCTACTCATTACTCATTACTGATTATTCATTATTCTTACCAGCCTTGCTTGGCTACACCGGCTTTGATCGCTGCCAGTGCTTTTTCTTCGCCCATCAGGGTGGTCAGTTTATTTCCTTTACCATCATTTCCCTGCGCCATATAGGCACCTTTAGCGGTCTTCGTGATAACGGCATCCAGCATTTCCACACCTTTCTCTTTGGTTTTTACATTATAGGCTGTAATTTTTACATCTGACATGGTTTAAGTTTTTGCGTTAGTAAAGGCTGAAATTACGCATTTCGGGGGGGAAAGGGGGTGTAAATTTAGTATTTCAACAAAAAAGGCTCCGAAAAATCGGAGCCAAATTATTTATAATCAATATTTTAGAAATTCAAAGTCCAATTTGTTAAAACCAGCCAGGTAGCCCGCAGAACCGGTTAAATGTCCAGTTTTGCGTATTTCGCATGACTTTCAATGAATTCCCTCCGGGGAGCTACTTCATCACCCATCAGCATACTGAATACCCGGTCGGCTTCCGCAGCGCTTTCGATGGTTACCCGTTTCAGCGTCCGGGTTTCGGGGTTCATCGTGGTTTCCCAAAGCTGGGAAGCATTCATCTCACCCAGACCTTTGTAACGCTGGATGTTTACTGAGTCATCTTTGCCACCACCGAGTTTTTCCACCCATAATTTCCGCTGATCTTCGTTGTAAGCGTAAGCCTGCTCCTTGCCTTTCTTCACCAGGTAAAGCGGGGGCTGGGCAATATAGACATAGCCTTGTTCTACCAGTTCGGTCATATACCGGAATACAAAAGTCAGGATCAATGTGGCGATATGCGATCCGTCCACATCGGCATCCGTCATGATAATCAGCTTATGATAGCGGAGACGGCTCAGGTCAAGTGCCTTGGGATCTTCAGGTGTTCCCATTTTCACGCCAAGGGCGGTAAACATGTTCCGGATCTCCTCATTGTCATAGATCTTATGTTCCATGGCTTTCTCCACGTTCAGGATCTTACCACGGAGGGGCAGGATGGCCTGAAAACTCCGGTCACGGCCCTGTTTGGCTGTACCTCCCGCTGAATCTCCCTCGACCAGGAAAAGCTCGGTCTTATTCGGATCGCGGTCGGAGCAGTCAGCCAGTTTACCAGGCATGCCTCCGCCGGTCAGTACGGTCTTCCGTTGTACCAGCTCACGGGCTTTACGGGCAGCGGCACGGGCCTGGGCTGCCAGGATCACTTTGGCTACGATATTCTTGGCTTCGCGGGGATTTTCCTCCAGGTAGGCTTCCAGCACTTTAGAAACAGTGCTGTCCACGATTCCCATCACTTCATTATTTCCCAGCTTGGTTTTGGTTTGTCCTTCAAACTGTGGTTCGGGTACTTTCACCGAGATGATGGCGCTTAATCCTTCGCGGAAGTCATCGCCTTCAATTTCCACTTTGGCTTTTTCAAATAAACCATTCTTATCGCCATAGCTTTTGAAGACCCGGGTAAGAGCCCGGCGGAAACCGGATACGTGAGTACCGCCTTCAATGGTGTTGATATTATTGACGTAGGAATAGATGTGTTCATTGTAACTGTCGTTATAGCTCATGGCTACTTCCACGGCTACATTATTGGCTTCATCCCGTCCTTCTACCGAAATCACTTTCGGGATCAGGGTATTTCGTCCGGCATTAGCATCCAGCATTTCCACAAACTCCACGATACCGCCCTCGCTGTAAAACTCTTTGCTGTAATTACTGCCGTCTTCATTTTTCTCCCGCAGATCAGTGAGGATGATACGTACCCCGCGATTCAGATAAGCTAATTCACGAAGACGACTTTCCAGGATATCCTTATTGTAGATGGTCGTGATGAAGATGCTGCCATCGGGCCAGAAATGCACGCGGGTACCGGTGGTTTCACTGGTACCTGTTTCACGAACGGCGTATTGCGGCACCCCGATACGGTATTCCTGTTCAAAGATTTTTCCATCCCGGTTTACGGTTACCAGCAGCTTTGAACTCAGGGCGTTTACACAACTCACCCCCACACCATGCAGACCACCCGATACTTTGTAGGAACCTTTATCAAATTTACCACCCGCGTGCAGCACGGTCATTACCACTTCCAGCGCTGATTTTTTTTCCTTGCTGTGCATGGCGGTCGGAATACCACGGCCATCATCTTCTACTGAAATTGAATTGTCTTCATGTATGGCGACATTGATATTCTTACAATAACCAGCCAGGGCTTCATCGATGGAGTTGTCCACCACTTCGTATACGAGGTGATGCAAACCCTTTACACCGATATCGCCGATATACATGGCGGGGCGCTTCCGGACGGCTTCCAAACCTTCCAGAACCTGTATACTATCTGCGCTGTAACCGGCCGAAATCTGGGCCGCTTTTTCTTGTGCTTCCGTGGTCATAATTGAGTATAAAATCGGGCGAGTGTGACTGAAAAAATATAACTCACAAATGTACGAAATCGGGGTGGGGTAATGGGATTTATTCTGTTGAATTTTGCCCAAAAAATGGGGGCATTGTGGATAATTGAAAAGCCTGAAAATAGAAGGGAAAAAGCTGTCAGGTGTCGGGTGTCAGCCTCTACTAAAAATGGGTCAACTTCTCCATCAAACCTATCAACCTCTTCCAACCTCCAACCTCCAACCTCCAACCTCCAACCTCGAACCTCCAACCTCCAACCCCCAACCTCCAACCCCCAACCCCCAACCTCCAACCTCGAACCTCCTACCTCTTCACAATCTGCGCCACCAGGTCGGCTTCACAGCAGACTTTATTGCCCACATAGGTCGTTCCTTTCATCTCGCAGATACCGCGACGGATTGGGGCCGCCAGCTCCATTTTCAGGATCAGGGTATCGCCCGGGCGAACCATCTGTTTGAATTTACAGTTATCGATTTTCAGGAAATAAGTGTCGTATTGACCATCTCCGCTGAGGTTGATGGCCAGGATGCCGCCGCACTGGGCCAGGGCTTCGATCTGCAATACGCCGGGCATAATGGGATTGCCGGGGAAATGACCCTGGAAAAACCACTCATTGAAAGTGACGTTTTTCACTCCCACAATATGCGTATCGCTGAGTTCGATCACTTTGTCTACAAAGGCAAAGGGAAAACGGTGGGGCAATGTTTTCTCAATATACTGCAGGTCATATACGGGGGGCTGGGAAGGATCATAGACCGGGATGCCCTGTGTGTGTTTATTTTTTTTTATATACTGCTTGATCTTCCGGGCAAAATCCACATTGCTGCTATGTCCGGGACGATTGGCAATAATTCTCGCTTTGATGGGATAACCGATCAGGGCCAGGTCGCCGATCACATCCAGTAATTTGTGCCGGGCCGGTTCATTGGGAAAACGAAGTTCCAGGTTATTCAGGTAGCCTTCGCTCTTTACCTCGATCTTTTCTTTCTTAAAGATATTTTTCAGCCGCTCCATCTCTGCATCACCGACCGGCTTGTCCACGATCACGATGGCATTATTTACATCACCTCCTTTGATCAGGTTATGTTCCAGCAGCATTTCCAGTTCGTGGAGAAAACAAAAAGTACGGCAGGGGGCAATATGATCCTTAAAATCGCGGAGATGCTTTAACCCGGCATGCTGGGTTCCCAGTACGGGTGAATTAAAATCTATCAGGGTGGTTACCTGGTATTCCATTGCGGGCATGGCCACCATTTCCACTCTTTTCTCTTCATCGTAGTGGAAGATATTCTCATCAATACTGTACCATACTTTCGCTGCATCCTGCTCCAGGATCCCGGCTTCCTCGATCAGTTCCACAAAGGGCATGGAACTGCCATCCATGATGGGCATTTCAGGTCCGTTGATCTCCAGCAGACAATTATCGACCCCCATTCCCACCAGGGCAGCGAGCACGTGTTCAACTGTACTTACTTTGGCGCCGTTAGCTTCCAGGGTGGTTCCGCGACTCACATCCGTAACCAGGTCGCAATCGGCTTTGATAACGGGTTGGTTGGGAAGGTCAATGCGTTTAAACTGGTATCCGAATCCGGGATTGGCCGGATGCAGAATCAGGTCGGCCATTACTCCAGTGTGCAGACCAGTACCGGAAATTTTTACAGAAGATTTTAGCGTGTGCTGTTTATCAGGATTGAAACTCATGCGTGTGTTGTTAAGCGGGGCAAAGATACGATTATTGCAGGCTTTACGGAAGGGTAAACAGGACTAATAAGTATTGGTCATATCCTCATCCACACAGATGATAAAATCGGCTTTTCCCTTGTTTTCCGTCAATAATGATTTTATATTTTCCTGGGAAACTACAGTAATGGTGCCGTATTTTAATTCGGGTTTTTGCTGGCGCAGATACCAGACAATGCCCTCATAATTTTCGGAGTGATAGGAACCGTTATAATGAATGAACAGGCTGCCGGGTGTATAATATTTCAAAATGAAATGTGCCATCGTGGCATCTTTGCTGGCCTGGGCCTTGGGCAGATTATCACCGCCATGTCCGCCCATCATTTCCTTCATTTTTACATAGCCGGGTAAGGTGGCATCATAGGCCATCGGCAGTGGCGCCATCCATGTTTTGGCGAGGGCAGGAATGGTATCCAGTACCGCAAACCCTCCTTTGGCCACCATCGATGCATACCGTCTTGGAATATTCGTAGCCGCAAAAGGAAACTTTTTTTCTTTGGCATAATTCACGAGCGGCGCATAGTCCGTCGGGTAGTTTTTCCAGAGCCGGGCCTGTGAGTCCAGTTGTTTGGCATTGATCTTTCCCTGCAGATAAAGGTCCAGGGCGGCCTGGTTATCCTGTTCAAACATTTCTGCGCCCAGTACCAGTTGGCGCGTCAGGCCGCAATCCCTGGTTACCTCAAGTTGCAACCAGTGAGCAATGGCGTTATTATGCGTTTCACCAAACAGGACGATATCCTTTTTGGCGATCGTCTTCAGCATTTTTTTATAGGAAACTTTTTTACCCTTGTTATTGTAAATAATATAAGCGGGTTTTTGCTGCGCAGAAAGAGAAATGGCAAGCAGGGGCAACAGGAGTGCCAGGATCATTTTTTTCATACCGGGAAGGTAGGAATATTGCAGATTGCATCAAGGGATTACTCCGCCTTTTCAGTCAGCAGTTGCTTTA
>CAUJFR010000053.1 GCA_963169885.1 Bacteroidota bacterium | reverse complement strand
AACAAACACTACCGGTTGAAAAACGGTATCTACCTTTAAGGAAAATCTGAGCAAAACGTATTAGAAGTCCCGGTTTAACCGGGACTTTTTATTTTTAAGGAAATTTTGAACAATGTACTACCGGCTGATCCTCCTGATATTCCTGGTTCCTTTTTTTTCAAAGGCGCAGTTACCCGTCTTTCCTAAGGACTGGACCGGTAACTGGAAAGGGGAATTACAGTGGTTCAAGACCGGCAACCCGGTTCCTCAGAAAGTACAAATGGAACTGCGGATACAGCCGGCAGATAGCAGTAATAAATACACCTGGAACCTGATCTATGGTGCGAAAACAGAAGACAACCGCCCTTACTTCCTGCTGCCGAAAGACAGCACCGGAATTCACTGGGTGATCGATGAAAACAATGGCATCATACTGGATGAATATTGGATAGGTCATAAATTATGCGGCATGTTTACGGTAATGAATGCGACCATCATCAGTAAATACTGGCTGGAAGGGGAGGAACTTATCATGGAAATGCTCACCATCGGGGCAAAGCCATTGGTCACGACCGGCAAAGGCAATGAAGATTCGCCGCTGGTGGATAGTTACCGGGTGAATGGCTACCAGCTGGCCCGGCTCAGGCGCCAGTAATATTTTAAACAATCAAAACAAATAGCCCCCGGCACGGTTAACTTTGTCCAAATTTTATGGACGCCATGAAAAACGCCCTTATTAGTATTTCCTTGCTGCTTGGTTTATATGCCTGTTCTCCCAATAATGTAAAACAGGACGACAGCCTGGGTAAATATTTTACCGAAAACAAAGTAGACGGCTGCTTTGCCATCATGGACAACGCATCCGGAAAGTTCACTGTTTTCAACCTGGGCCGTTACCGTGATAGCAGCTACCTCCCGGCTTCCACATTTAAAATTGTCAATTCCCTGATTGGCCTGCAGACCGGTAAGATCGTCAATGACAGTATGATCATCAAATGGGATTCCGTAAAACGATGGAAAGAGGACTGGAACAAAGACCTGACCATGTATGAGGCATTTCGGGTATCTTCTGTTCCTTATTACCAGGAAGTAACCCGCCGTATTGGCCGGGATACCATGCAGCTCTGGCTCGACAGTATTAAATACGGCGCACAATACGATACACAAAAAGTGGTGATCCGCGGAGCCGTGGACTCTTTCTGGCTAAACAATACATTAAAAGTAACCCCCGACCAGCAACTGGGTCTGGTGAAAAAGCTTTATTTTGATCAGCTGCCTTTTTTCAAATCCTACCAGGAAATGGTCAAAAGGGCCATGTTATTTGAAAACAATACCAATTACCGCCTGGGATATAAAACAGGTCTGGGATACCTCGAAAACGGGAATATTCTGGGTTGGGTTGTGGGATGGGTGGAAGAAAACGGGCACCCTTATTTCTTTGTGTTAAATGCAGAATCACCCAACCGGGATATCGAAATGACGAAAATACGGTTGAAAATCGTCAAGGATATCCTGAAAGAAATGGGTTTTTTCGAGGGGAAAATGTAAAAAGGCCTTCCATCACTTTCTTCCGGTACTTGTAGCATGAATTTTGATTTCTTCCCGCATGAACTGGCAATTTCAATATAAAGAAGCCGTACTGCTGTTTATTGCAGCAGGTATTCTCGGGCTATTTTTTCTGAATTTGCTGCGCTGGAAAAAATCAACCACCCGCAAAATCGGCGACCCGACCCTGGTAAAACGCCTGATTACCTCTTTTTCCCAAAAAAGATTTGTCCTGAAATTTGTCCTGATATTATTGGCATTTACCGCCGGGGTACTGGCCGTAATGAATCCAAGGGTGCCTGGTGATTCAGCGAATAAAACCCGCAAAGGCATTGATATTGCCATTGCACTGGATGTCAGTAAGAGTATGCTGGCTACTGACCTGGCTCCCGATCGCCTCGAACGGGCCCGGCAATTTATCAGTAAACTGATACATGAAATGCCCGATGACCGGGTTGCCCTGGTACTCTTTGCCGGGAAAGCCTATCTCCAGTTACCACTCACCGTGGACCATGCAGCCGCTTCCATGTTTGTTTCCAGTGTTACCACCGATGCGGTGCCTCAACAGGGAACCGTAATCAGTGATGCACTGCAAATGAGTGCCGGTGTATTCAATCCGGCTGATAAGCGGTTCAAAGCTGTTATATTGATTACGGACGGAGAAGATCATGATGCTGATGCGGTCAGTACCGCCACAGAACTGGCAGATAAAGGGGTAATGATTAATACCGTAGGTATCGGCTCACCGGAAGGGGCCACCATTTCGGAACCTGGTTTAGGGCAACCCAAGCGGGACCTGGCCGGGAATGTCATCCTATCAAAACTGAATGAAGATATACTGAAAGAACTGGCCGCTGTAACCAACGGGGTTTATGTGCGTTTACAGAACAGTGAAGAAGCCATTGCTGTCATAAAAAAACAATTAGCGCAGATTGAACGCAAGGCTTATGGGGATGTGAGTCTGATGCAATTCACCTCCTACTATATTTGGCTGGCCGCTGCCATGTTATTC
>CAUJFR010000052.1 GCA_963169885.1 Bacteroidota bacterium | reverse complement strand
CTCCAGTCATATTCCAGCGGAATGGCCAGCACAGGAATCTTACTTTCACTGATCAGGGCGGCGGTTTTACTGCCAAATAGCCGGTCATGTAAGCCGGAGATACCCAGGGTCCCCATAATAATCAGGTCGGCCTTATGTTCCTGGGCAGCCACTAAAATCGTATCTAATACGGTCCCGCTGTATAACTGGATATTCACCAATACCCCTTCTGTGTCTTCAATGCTTTTACGACGGATATCCAGTTTCTCAAAAGCCTCGTCCATTATTTTCTGATTGTATTCCATATGGGTCATGGAACCTTCCATATATAAGGGGTCCAGGTTATCGCAGGCATGGATCAGGTAGAGGGTGGACTGGTTGTTCCGGGCAATCTGTACGGCATAATCTATAGCCCGGTCAGCATTAGGTGAGAAATCGGTGGGAACCAGTATCCTGTCCATAGTTAAGTTTTATCTGTTAGCAAGTTCCTTCAATTTACCCATTATTTTACTGATTGACCTCACCAGTACTGCTGATTTTAATTGAAAGAGGGAACCGGTTGGTCCCGGTGGGAGCTGACCGATATTTCGTATCTTTACCCTTTATTATAAAAGAGTTATGTCAGAAGAACGTAGTTTAAATTTTCTGGAGGAAATTATTGAAGAGGACCTGAAGAACGGTAAGTACAAAACGATTGTAACCCGTTTCCCGCCGGAGCCTAATGGATATTTGCATATTGGACATGCGTCAAGTATCTGTCTCAATTTCGGGCTTACCCAGAAATACCCCGGCTATACAAACCTTCGCTTTGATGATACCAATCCCGTTACCGAGGAAACCGAATATGTGGATAGTATCAAAGAGGATGTGAAATGGCTGGGATTTGAATGGAAGCATGAACGGTATGCTTCGGACTATTTTGAAACCTTGTATGAATTTGCCCTTAAACTGATTGATAAGAACCTGGCCTATGTGGACGATATTTCCGCCGAGGAAATGGCGGCCATGAAAGGTACACCGACAGAACCCGGCAAAGACAGTCCATTCCGCAACCGGTCTGTAGAGGAAAACCGCGACCTTTTTGTCCGGATGAAAAACGGCGAGTTTCCCGATGGTGTACGTACCCTTCGGGCTAAAATTGATATGGCCCATATCAATATGCTGATGCGGGATCCCATTCTTTACCGGATCAAACATGCCCATCACCACCGTACAGGGGATAAATGGTGCATTTACCCGATGTATGATTTTGCACATGGCCAGAGCGATTCCATTGAAGAAATCACCCATTCAATCTGTACCCTGGAATTTGTACCTCACCGGGAATTGTATGACTGGCTGATTGAAAAACTGGAAATTTATCCCTCACACCAATACGAGTTTGCCCGCCGTAATATCAACTATACGGTGACCAGTAAACGAAAATTATTGCAGCTGGTAAATGAAAAGCATGTGACCGGTTGGGATGATCCCCGTATGCCTACCATCAGCGGACTTCGCCGAAGAGGATATACCCCGGAAAGTGTACGCGAATTCTGCGACCGGATCGGGGTGGCCAAAAGAGATAATATGGTGGATGTGGGTGTGCTGGAATTCTGTGTCAGGGAACACCTGAACCGAATAGCGCTGCGCCGGATGGTGGTTTTTGATCCACTGAAAATTGTGATCACTAATTATACAAAGGACGAAGAAATTCTGCTGAGTGAGAATAATCCGGAGGACGAGAACGGAGGTTCCCGTGAAATTCCTTTCAGTAAAGAGATCTATATTGAACGGGATGACTTTATGGAAGTGCCTCCCAAAAAGTATTTCCGGCTGGCACCTGGCCAACTGGTGCGGTTGAAAAGCGCCTATATCATTAAGTGTGAGGAAGTCGTAAAAGATGCGGCGGGTAATATTACGGAAGTACATTGTAGCTATATACCAGAAAGTAAAAGCGGGGAAGATACCAGTGGCATTCATGTAAAAGGAACGCTCCATTGGGTCAGTGTCAGGCATGCGGTTAAAGCGACGGTCCGGCTTTACGACCGGCTTTTCCGGGTGGAAGATCCGACCGATGAAGCGGGTGATTTTAAAGAATACCTGAACCCGGACTCCCTGCAGGTGCTGCCTGTTGTTTATGCCGAGCCTTCCATGAAACAGGCTGTTTTGCCAGAACGATACCAGTTTATCAGGAAGGGTTATTTTGTACTGGACCGGGATTCTGACAATGACAACCTCGTTTTTAACAAAACGGTGGGTTTAAAAGATGCCTGGGCAAAAGAAGTGAAAAAGGGTTGACCTGGATAATCGGAATGACATTAAACGAACAGAAGCGCCCGATACGGCGCTTTTTTTATTTTGACACTTATTGCTGGCTTTGAGCGTGTAAATGAAGGGATTGGCTAATTTAAGTCCTTAGCTGCGCTGAATTCTATCATATCCTTCGCTGACAGGGGTCAGCAAAAATAGGTATTTGGAAAGATAGTTTTGGTTAAAACAATCCGTTATGAGTTATACCACTATCACCCGGATCGGCACAGATCATACCATCTGGCAAAAAGGGTTTGGATTCTATAAAGACGAACTAGATATCATGGAAAGCCGCCTGACTGAAATTGCCAAAAAGAATTCCACTTTTGAGGCCCGCCAGGGGGTGGAGCATTTTCAGAATCAGTTTATTGTTCAGCGAAATAATATTGATGAGCTGAAGCATGAAGTGAATATCTATGTGAGTAAACTGGGGACCGATGCACAGCAACACGGCGGCCGTATGGAATCCCATATGATTGATGAACACGCCACTTTACATGAAAAGTATGAAGATTTTGAACGCGTAATGAATATCCTCCGCCACGAGTTCAATGAATACCTGAGCAAGTGGATGTAGAGGGGTGATAACTGTTGTTTAAGGGCTATTTTCTAAAGAAAGTGGCCCTTATTGTTTTAGGTATCGTTGACAGGTTGACAGGTTAACAGGTTAACAGGTTGACAGGTTGACAAGGAAGTTTTCTTAGGAGCCAACCTTGTCAACTTATCAACTTTTCAACCTTACTTATATTCCCCATACAATTCCCGCAATGTATCAGCAATCTCGCCGAGCGTACACTTCGCCTCTACAGCTTCTACCACCACCGGCATGATATTTTCGCCGCTGCTGGCTTTATCACTCAGCAACTGAAGTAGCTGATCACATTTTGCATGATCACGGTTTGAACGGAGTTGTCTCAGTTTTTCAGCCTGTACGATCCGGATGCTGTCATCCACTTTCAGGATCGGTGTATTATTTTGTTCCGCTGACTGGAATTTATTTACACCGACAATAATCTTTTCATTATTCTCAATATTGCGCTGGTACTCATACGCACTCCGGGCAATCTCATCCTGTATAAATCCTTCTTCAATCGCCGATACACTGCCGCCCATGGCATCAATTTTTTCAATCAGTTTCCAGGCAGCTGTTTCCACTTCCTGCGTCAGGGATTCCACATAATACGAACCCGCCAGCGGGTCTACTGTATCCACGGCGCCGCTTTCAAAAGCTACAATCTGCTGTGTACGCAGGGCGATCCGGGCGGCGGCTTCTGTGGGCAGACTCAGGGCTTCGTCATATCCATTGGTATGCAGCGACTGCGTGCCACCCAGTACGGCGGCCAGTGTTTGTATCGTAACCCGTGTAATATTATTCAGCGGCTGCTGGGCTGTGAGCGTACTTCCGCCGGTCTGCGTATGAAACCGCAGCATCATAGCCTTGGGATCGGTGGCGCCCAGGTCCTTCATGATTTTCGCCCACATCCGTCGCGCAGCCCTGAATTTAGCCACTTCTTCAAACAGGTTATTATGCGCATTGAAGAAGAAAGAAAGACGTTTGCCAAACACATTTATATCCAGTCCTTTTTGTTGGGCAGCCTGTACATACGCTTTTCCATTGGCCAGGGTAAAAGCGATTTCCTGAACAGCAGTACTGCCGGCTTCCCGGATATGGTAACCGGAAATGGAGATGGTGTTCCATTTGGGCACTTCGGCACTGCACCATTCAAAGATATCGGTGATGATACGCATGGAAGGTTTAGGCGGATAAATATACGTGCCCCGGGCGGCGTATTCCTTTAATATATCATTCTGGATGGTGCCGGAAATTTTCTTGAGGTCAGCTCCTTGTTGTTTGGCCAGCGCCACATATAAGGAAAGCAGGATAAAACCGGTGGCGTTAATGGTCATGGATGTGCTGACCTCTTCCAGTTTTATGCCATTGAAAAGGATTTGCATATCCTCAATGGAATCGATAGCCACCCCCACTTTTCCGACTTCACCTTCAGCCAGGGCATGGTCACTGTCGTATCCGATCTGGGTGGGCAGGTCAAATGCCACACTCAGACCGCTGACCCCCTGGGACAATAAATAATGGTAGCGTTTATTACTTTCTTCTGCGGTGGAGAATCCCGCGTACTGGCGCATCGTCCATAATTTGCCCCGGTACATATCCGGCTGAACGCCCCGGGTAAAGGGGAAACTGCCGGGCATCTCATTGTTGAGCAAAGGAAGGTCTTCCCCGGTATAGAGTTGTTTTACTTCTATTCCGGAATCAGTAAATTTTTTTTGCGGGTCCATAATTAAAAATTGATGGGTTGGGAAAAATCGTTATTGCATCAGTTTTTTGGCTTCATGATTCAGGGTCTGAGATACCATTTCGTGAAGGGCGCCGTTTTGCTGGGACATCATGACTTCCAGAATTTTCTTATTAAGTTCTGATGAAGATGCAGAGAGGGGCAGACTGGCTGCTACCTGGTGCACGACCATAATATTCTGTTCTTTCAGGTTACGTACTGCATCCCAGCTGACCTGGCTGACATATAATTGCTGGGTACTGTTGTAATCATATTCCTGTTTGATATTTTCTGTCAGGATCATTTTCATTTCTGCAGCGGAAATACCGGGTTGATTCAGCCGGCTGATCAGACCAGGCAGTGAAATACGTTCAGTCAGTAATACCAGCCGTTCATAAGCCTGGAGCCGGAGAGGAACACTTTCAAACGAAGATGTTGGGGCCGGGGCTTCCTGTTTTCCCTGTAAAGCGCGGGTAACGGCAAAGAAGGATAACAGAATGGCCAGCACAGAAATAATAAGACTTACAACGGTAAGATCCATAGAGATGATTTTGATTTGATGCAAAAATAGGCTGATTGCAGCATCTTTCCGGGATAGTGCAGGCAGGTGCCCGGCTGATAATGGTCAGTTATTTTCCTTTCTTCGGAAATGAAGGGGCTTCTCACAGTCAAAACTTTGATTAATTTTGACGTATGGAAACAGTTACAACAACTCCCGTTACGCTCACCGAAGGAGCAATTGCCGAAGTACGTCGCCTGATGGCGGCCGATGGTTTTGATCATACCCAGAAACTCCGGGTAGGAGTGAAGGGGGGCGGCTGTTCCGGTATGACTTATGTGCTGGGTTTTGACCAGCCTGGTGCCAATGATCAGCATTTTGAGATCGCCGGGGTGCCCTGTGTCATGGATAAATCGCATGAACTCTATCTGCATGGGATGCTGGTAGACTGGCAGGATGGCCTCAATAACCGCGGCTTCACCTTTAAAAACCCCAATGCCAGCACTACTTGCGGCTGCGGAACTTCTTTCGCCGTATAATTTTTTTGGCCACGAATGGGCACTAAAGTGCACGAAAAATACAAATACAGAAAGGCAGGCCACGGATAACACGGATAAACACGGATTATCCATGCGGGATAAAATTTTGCCGGGAAGACGGGAAGAACGGGGAATTTTTCGCCAGAAAAAAATCCCACAACGGTTCTTATGACTTTCCGAAAGTTTAATTCTTTTTAATCTTCAGACAGCCTTTTTTTCCTTTGCGGGATACAAATCTTCTATAGTCGGAAAATTAATCCGTGTTTATCCGTGTGATCCGTGGCTTGTATTATTCGTGTCCTTTTGTGTGATTTCGTGGCCAACCCTTTTTACCGCAGGCAAAAAAAAGAGTCCGTCTGCAAAGACTGCCTCTTTATATTATTAGCGGTTACTTACTCTTTTTTATCATCATCACCCGGCTTCGTCTTTTCAGCAGCC
>CAUJFR010000051.1 GCA_963169885.1 Bacteroidota bacterium | reverse complement strand
TATTTTAATATTTTCGGACCCCGTCAGAATCCCAACGGTCCTTATGCAGCAGTAATACCCTTATTTGCCGAAGCACTCCTGCAAAAGGTTCCGCCTACGATCAACGGAAACGGTACGCATAGCCGCGACTTCACCTATGTGTCTAATGCAGTACAGGCGAATATCCTGTCCTTGTTTACCAGCAACCCTGAAGCCATTAACCAGGTGTATAATATCGCCTGTGGTGAACAAACCAGTCTGCTGGAATTGTTTAACGGGCTTAACATCGAAGCCGGCACTGACCTGCAACCGGTTTTCGGTCCTGAACGCCTGGGTGACGTGAAGCATAGCCTGGCAGATATCACCAAAGCCAGAAAACTTTTGGGGTATGAACCGGATATCGCTGTGGCAGAAGGCCTGAGCAGGACATTTGCCTGGTATCGCGCTCAATTGATTAGCCAATAAACAGGAATAACATGTCTGATAAAAATATCCACCGTTCCATCATCATCACGGGTGGTGCCGGCTTTATTGGTTCGCATGTGATCCGGTTGTTTGTAAACAACTATCCGGCGTACCGGATCATCAACCTGGATGCACTCACTTATGCCGGCAACATGGAAAACCTGCGGGATATTGAGAAGGCACCGAATTATTTTTTTGAAAAAGCGGATATCCTGGATAGAGTGGCGCTTGAACGGATTTTTGTTACACATCAACCGGATGCCGTAATTCACCTGGCCGCGGAAAGCCATGTGGACCGGTCCATTATTTCCCCGCTCGATTTTGTCTATACCAATGTGATCGGTACCGTTAATCTCCTGAATACGGCCCGCCATTTCTGGAAGGACAGTTATGAAGGCAAACGCTTCTATCATATATCAACCGATGAAGTATATGGTGCCCTCGGCGATACCGGCTTCTTTACTGAAGACACCAGGTACGACCCGCACTCTCCTTACAGCGCTTCCAAAGCAGCCAGTGATCATTTTGTACGGGCCTATCATGATACGTACGGATTGCCCGTGGTCGTGAGTAACTGTTCCAACAATTATGGACCGAATCACTTCCCGGAAAAACTGATTCCGCTTTTTATAAACAATATCATTACCAAAAAACCGTTGCCGGTTTATGGGGATGGGTTATATACCCGTGACTGGCTCTTTGTAAAAGACCATGCCGCGGCCATTGACAAGGTGTTTCATCACGGCCAAAACGGTCAGACCTATAATATTGGCGGATTTAACGAATGGCGGAATATCGACCTCGTCAAACTGCTCTGTAAGCAAATGGATGAAAAACTGGGGAATGCACCCGGTACAAGCGAAGTGCTGATTACTTATGTAAAAGACCGTCCCGGACATGACCGCCGCTATGCTATTGATGCCACTAAAATCAATAAAGAACTGGGCTGGTCCCCCTCCGTCACCTTCGAAGAGGGCCTTTCCCAGACAATTGACTGGTACCTGCACAATACCGAATGGCTGAAAAACGTTACCAGCGGCGCCTATCAGCATTATTATGAAGAACAATACAAAGACCGAAACTGAATAAAACAGACCAGGTTTACAGCATGTTAATGATCAGGCTTTGTTGGACAAAGACCCGGTACCCGTTTAAACGCTGTCAACCTTGTTAACCTGTCAACCCTGTTAACCTGTTAACTTTATCAACCCTTCCCCATGAAAGGAATCATACTCGCAGGCGGATCCGGTACTCGGCTCTATCCGATTACTAAAGCAATCTCCAAGCAGCTGATGCCGATTTATGACAAGCCGATGATCTACTACCCGCTGTCGGTACTGATGATGGCCGGGATCCGTGAAGTACTGATCATCACTACCCCGGACGACCTCCCCCAGTTTAAGCGGTTGCTCGGAGATGGCAGTACGATTGGTTGTCATTTCGAGTACGAAGTTCAGCCGGTACCGAATGGTCTGGCCCAGGCCTTTGTTATCGGTGAAAAATTTATCGGCAATGACAAAGTGGCCCTGGTGCTCGGGGATAATATCTTTTATGGCTCCCGGATGGGTAAACAACTAAAAGAACTGGTGGATGTGAATGGAGGCTATGTATTTGCCTACCAGGTGGCTGATCCGGAACGTTATGGGGTGGTGGAATTTGATGATGACTATAATGCATTAAGTATTGAAGAAAAACCGGCAGTGCCAAAATCAAATTTTGCCGTGCCCGGACTTTATTTCTATGATAACAGTGTGGTTAAAATTGCGAAAGAACTGAAGCCGTCCGCCAGGGGCGAATATGAAATCACCGATGTAAACCGGGAATACCTCCGCCGGGGCGAACTGAAAGTGGCTCAACTGGACCGCGGAACAGCCTGGCTGGATACCGGTACATTTGATTCACTCAGTGATGCCAGTGAATTTGTACGGGTGATTGAAAAAAGACAGGGCAATAAAATCGGATGTATCGAAGAGGTTGCATACCGTAACGGGTTTATCAACCGCGAACAACTCGATAAAATCGCTTCCGAATTATCCAAAAGCGGATACGGCGAGTACCTGAAAAAATTAAACTAACCATCAAACCAAATAATCAAGTATGAAAATCACAGTTGTTGGAACCGGCTATGTCGGCCTGGTAAGCGGAACCTGTTTCGCGGAAACCGGAAATAATGTAACCTGCGTGGATATTGACGCCTCCAAAGTAAACCGCCTCAGTGCCGGTGAAATCACCATTTATGAGCCTGGCCTGGAGAAAATATTCTTCCGTAACCTCAAGGAAGGCCGTTTGCATTTTACAACGTCCCTTGAAGAAGGACTGAAAGGAGCTGAAATTGTTTTCCTGGCACTTCCCACCCCTCCCGGTGAAGATGGCAGCGCCGACCTGAAGTATATTCTCGGGGTGGCCAAGGACCTGGGCAGCTTGTTGAAAAAGGGTGATTACAAAGTGATCGTGGATAAAAGTACGGTGCCGGTTGGAACCGCCGATAAAGTACGGGACACAATCCTGCAACATAGCGACGGCAGTATTGCAGAAAGTTTTGATGTGGTCAGCAATCCCGAGTTTCTCCGGGAAGGGGCCGCCGTGGAAGATTTCATGAAACCGGACCGCGTAGTCATCGGCACCCGATCGGAAAAAGCCAGGGTCGTGATGCAGAAATTATATGAACCCTATGTAAGACAGGGAAATCCCATCATTTTCATGGATGAGAATAGTGCGGAACTGACCAAGTATGCGGCAAACAGCTTCCTCGCCGTAAAAATCTCCTTCATGAACGAGATCGCTGTGCTTTGCGAAAAACTTGGTGCAGACGTGGATATGGTCCGGAAAGGTATCGGCACCGATTTCCGTATCGGCAAACATTTCCTTTACCCGGGGCTCGGTTATGGCGGCAGTTGCTTCCCCAAAGATGTACAGGCACTGGCCAAATCGTCGGTGGAAGCCCGTTATGACTTTAAGATTCTGAACGCTGTAATGGAAGTAAACCGGTTGCAAAAACAGTTTTTCATTGATAAAATCAGTGCTTATTATAAGCAAGGCATCAGCGGCAAACATTTTGCCGTATGGGGACTGGCATTTAAACCCAATACGGATGATATCCGTGAAGCACCAGCCCTCGAAGTGATCGATTACCTGCTGGCCAACGGGGCCACCGTTTC
>CAUJFR010000050.1 GCA_963169885.1 Bacteroidota bacterium | reverse complement strand
AAAATAACCGGTCCGGAATGAGAACCGTTTCTTGCAGTTCTCATTCCGCTGCCGGTAATCAGGGTTTTACCGCACGTAGTGAATAAACCATTGGCAGTTTGCCTTCCATGCCTTTAATTTCCCATTTACCCTTCGTGGTTTATGTCATATTCCGGAAACAATTATACGGTGAGTACATATGCTCATTAAAGAACTCCAGGTTCAGTCCGGCCCTGATCAACGCATTCAGCACTTCACTGATGCTGTGATTCCAGCTGTATTCCTTTCCCTTAATGTCTGCGTTGCGGTCCGTATACGTTCCCTGGTTCTCCACAATAATCACTTCCCTGTTTTCATATGCATATTGAATGCGGGTAAAATCATCATCAAACATCCATAGCACCGGGTGAAAATCGGCCATATAAAATTGTCCCCCTGGTTTCAGGTAACGGGCAATCAGTCCGGCCCATTTATCCAGGTCGGGTAACCAACCAATAGTCCCATAGCTGGTAAATACCTGGTCAAAGGTTTCATCCAGGTGCAGTTCCAGGTCATATACATTACAACAGATAAAACGGGCCTGTGCTCCGATCTCATGGCTCAGCTGCTTTGCCTGCCGGATCGCCTCATCCGATAAATCCACCCCGGTGACCTCCGCTCCCATCCGGGCCAGATCCAGGGTATCCATACCAAAATGACATTGCAGGTGCAGCAGTGTTTTCCCCTTCAGATCGTCCAGTTCACCCAATTCAATCGGTGTAAGTACCCGCTCACCCTTTAAAAAACCTTCGCGGTTATAAAAAGAGGAATCGCGGTGCGCCATGGTCCGCTGATTCCACAACTGGCGGTTGGCTTCGAAATAATCAGTATAGACTTCCATAATCGTTCATCAGGTTTTTTTGATACTAAAATAGCATCCGTTCCGTGACCTGAATCACTAAAGATAAATTTTATTCCTAAATAGGACCGCCGGCAACAAAAAAAGAGTTCCATTAACCCGCTTATCCGTGATATATGTCACGGCAGTAACGAAGCCGCACGGATAGTTTTGCCCAAAATTAATCGCGCATGAAGTATACAAGGAGACAACAACTGAACCGGAGAGCCGGGCTGATAGCAGGAATGATCCTGTTTGTATCCGCAGCGATGGCACAACAGCCGGTCGTTTATTTAACCCTGAAAGAGGCAACAGACAGTACCCTGGCCAATAACCGGGACCTGGGCTTGTCCAGGCTGGATGAAAAAATAGCCAGGGCCAAGACAAAAGAAATGGATGCGATCTACCTGCCACAGGCAGATTTTTCATTCACTGCTTTAAGTTCCAATAACCCACTGAATGCATTTGGTTTCAAATTACAGCAGCAGGTAGTACAGCAAAAGGATTTCAATCCGGACCTCCTGAATAAACCTGGTGCATCCGGTGATTACAGTGGCCGCCTGCAGGTGAAACAACCCCTGTTGAATATGGACCTCGTGTACATGCGCAAAGCCGTAGCCGCCCAGGAAGGCATTTACCAGATGAAGACCCAACGTACCACGGAGTACCTCACTTATGAAGTGAAGAAAGGGTACCTGCAACTCCAGCTTTTGTATGAAGCGGAAAAAGTACTGAAAGAAGCATTACGCAGTGCCAATGCCATGTATACCTTCACGGATAACCGGGTAAAAGAAGGGCTCATGCAGAAGTCCGATGCTTTGAATGTGCAGGTATGGATCCATACCGTGGAGACAAACCTTGCTGAAACTGCCAGCAATATCCGCAATGCATCTGATTACCTGAGTCTGCTCATGGGCCGGCCCTATGGTACGGTTTATTCAGCAGAACCGGCAAAACCCGAGAATACTGAACTGAGCGGAGCCAGTGTGCCGGAGAACAGGGCTGATTTTGCCGCGATGAAAAAAGCGATGGAAGCCAGCAGCCTGATGATCAAATCCGCTGAGAAAAGTTACCTGCCCCGGATCAACGCCTTTGCTTCCTATCAGACAAACGATTACCGGCTGACCGGTTTTGG
Source organism: Bacteroidota bacterium (assembly GCA_963169885.1). Lineage (GTDB taxonomy): Bacteria > Bacteroidota > Bacteroidia > Chitinophagales > Chitinophagaceae > JJ008. Next base: position 3,652 of record CAUJFR010000050.1, on the reverse strand, counting down.
TGCCGGTTCTTATCTCGCCGGACTGCAATTGTCATGGGATATATTTAAAGGAAACAGTACTAAAAATAAAATCAGCACCCAGCAGGTTGAACTCAGCAAACTGTCCGGACAGCTGGAAAACCAGCAGGTACAAAGTCAGCTGGAACTCAATAAAACCCTTCGTCAGCTGGAAGATGCCCGGTATAAGATCAGGCAGCAGACCGCCGCTGTTGAAAATGCAACAGAAGCCTTACGCATTCTGCAGGACAGGTACGAACAAGGATTGGTCAACAGCACCGATGTATTACAGGCACAGACACAACTTTCCCAGCAACAACTCGGCAAGGCACAAGCGGTATTCAGTTATAACAGCACCGCCGCCTATATCAGTTTCTTAACCTCCACTCAAAAAAATTAAACGTATCAATATGTTATACAGTAAGTATGTAACAGGCACCCTTCTACTCAGCGGGATCCTCCTTTTCAGTTCCTGCAAAGGAAAAAAAGAAACCCCGGCTGCCGCTAATGTCGCATCGGTCTCAGTCAGTACCGCCATACCCGGTGGTACCGTTGAAGGTGGTATTGCCATCAGTGGAAAAGTAGAAGCCTTGCAAACCGCACAACTCAGTACCAAACTGATGGGCACCATCACCCGCATCTATGTAAAAACCGGTGACCGGGTGCGCCGGGGTCAGACCCTTGCAACCATCAGCAGCCAGGATATCACGGCCAAAAGAGCACAGACCAGTGCCGCGATCCTCGAAGCCGAAGCCAATGTAAAAAATGCACAAAAGGATTTTGAACGTTATACCAATCTGTATAACAAGCAAAGTGCTTCTGCTAAGGAACTCGATAATGTCACCCTGCAATACAATGCCGCAAAAGCCCGGCTGGAAGCAGCCAGCCAGATGAAGAATGAAGTCAATGCCATCGCCGCCTACTCCACTATCACCGCACCATTTGACGGGGTGGTAACACAACGAATGGCCGATGAAGGCAATATGGCCAACCCCGGCATGCCTTTGCTGGTGGTCGAACAAAATACGCAGTTGCAAATCAGTGCTACCGTGAGTGAAGACCAGGTAGGACTTTTGAAAAAAGGGAGTAAAGCGCAGGTGGAAATCAAAGCGGCTGGCAAAACCATCGAATGTGTGGTGAATGAAATCAGTCCTTCTTCACAGTTGACCGGCGGACAATTTGAAATCAAACTCAGCATACCTGAATCCCAGAAAAAAGATCTGTATGCGGGAATGTATGTGAATGTATTTATTCCGGTTACGGGTGCTGCCGTGCCCACTCAGCCTTCCGGCGTAGTACTGGTTCCCACATCCAGCCTGGTACAGAATGACCAGCTGACCGGCATCTATACCATCAGCAGTAATAACACTGCCCTGCTCCGTTGGGTCAGAACCGGTAAAGTCTATGGCGATCAGACAGAGATTCTTTCCGGCCTCGCGGCTACCGAAACCTATATACAGAAAGCGGAAGGCAAGTTATACAATGGCGTGCCTGTAACCGTGAAAAAATAATCAACCCGTAAACGAATTATATGCAAGAAGGAATTTCTGGTAAAATTGCGCGGTCGTTCATTACTTCCAAACTGACGATCCTGCTGATGGTGGCCTTTCTGCTGATCGGCGGATACAGCACCCTGCTGATCCCCCGGGAAGAAGAGCCGCAGATCGAAGTACCGATGGCCGATATCTTTATCGGTTTCCCCGGTGCTTCCCCCAAAGAAGTAGAGACCAAGATCAGTGCCCCGATGGAAAAAATGATTTCCAATATCAAGGGGGTGGAATATGTGTATTCCACGTCCATGAAAGGACAGGCCATGATCATCGTTCAGTTCTATGTTGGCGAAGATGTGGAACGTTCACTGGTGAAACTCTACAATGAGATCATCAAGAATATGGATAAAATGCCACAAGGCGTAACCATGCCCATGGTTAAAACCCGTGCCATTGATGATGTACCGGCATTAGGTGTTACCCTGTGGAGTGAAAAATACGATGACTATGCACTCCGTCAGATCGGGGAAGCCTTGACCAATGAAATTAAAAAAGTAAAAGACGTTTCTGATGTCCGCATCATCGGTGGCCGCAGCCGCCAGGTGAATGTCGTACTGGATAAAAACAAGATGGCGGAAAACCGGGTGGATTTCCTGAGTATCAGTCAGCATATTCAGGGCTCTAATGCCCAGACCACTGCAGGTAACCTTTTACAGAAGGACACGGCCTTTTCAGTAGAAACAGGAAATTTTCTCGCCACGGCTGAAGACGTAGAGAACCTGGTAGTCGGTGTCAATCAGCAACAACCTGTGTTTTTAAAACAGGTGGCCAAAGTGAGTGACGGTCCTGAAACCGCTTCCCAATATGTTTTATTTGGATATGGCCAGGAAGATACCACCCGTATCGCCCATCCTTCAGCTTACCCTGCCGTTACGCTTTCCATTGCCAAACGGAAAGGAGCGGATGCCATGCGCCTGTCTGAGCAGATCCTCTCTAAAGTGGAGCATGCCAAAAAACAATTGGTTCCGGCGGATGTAAATACCAGTATCACCCGTAACTATGGGGAGACGGCTTCCCATAAAGTAAGTGAATTGTTATTCCACCTGTTTATCTCGATTGTGGTGGTCACCTTGTTTGTCATGCTGGCCATGGGCTGGCGCGGTGGTCTGGTCGTATTCCTTTCAGTACCGGTCACTTTTGCACTCACTTTACTGGCTTATTATTTCCTTGGATATACGCTGAACCGGATCACTTTATTTGCCCTCGTGTTTATCACCGGTATTGTGGTGGATGACTCCATCATCATTGCCGAAAACATGCACCGGCACTTCAAGATGAAACGACTGCCGCCGATGCAGGCCGCCATCTATGCCATCAATGAAGTGGGCAACCCGACCATCCTCGCCACGTTCACCGTCATTGCGGCGGTATTACCCATGGCCTTTGTGTCCGGATTGATGGGACCATATATGAGTCCCATGCCGATCGGCGCTTCCATTGCCATGATGCTGTCACTGATTGTGGCCCTGACCCTGACGCCTTATCTTGGATATATTTTCCTGCGTGAAAAAGAGAAGAAAGGGGGCAAACATGAAGAAAGTAAACCACACCGGCTGGAAGACAGCGGTATTTATAAAATCTATAACGCCTTTATACAGCCTTTACTGAATCATCGCTGGAAACGGTACACGTTTATATTCAGTACCGTGGCTATCCTGATTATTTCCCTGGCGCTGTTCTTTACCAAAACAGTAGCCGTGAAAATGCTGCCCTTTGACAATAAGAATGAATTCCAGGTGGTCATTGATATGCCAGAAGGATCAACGTTGGAAAAAACGGCCGCTGTTACCAAAGACATTGCTGATTTTGTCGCCAAACAACCCCTGGTGAAAGACTACCAGTTGTATATCGGTACCTCCGCCCCGATCAGTTTCAACGGACTGGTGCGTCACTACGACCTGCGTCGCGGGGATAATATGGCGGATATACAGGTCAACCTGATCAGCAAGGAAGATCGTAAAAAGCAAAGTCATGATATAGCGAAAGACATGCGTCCGGGTATCCAGGCCATTGCGGCTAAATACAAGGCCAATGCAAAAATTGTGGAAGTACCCCCGGGTCCTCCTGTATTATCCACCATTGTGGCGGAAGTGTACGGACCGGAT
>CAUJFR010000049.1 GCA_963169885.1 Bacteroidota bacterium | reverse complement strand
CAGTCCCCCTTCGCTTTCGCTTCGGAGGATAGATCGGAAAACTAATCCGCGATCTTCCGGTCACCGCCAAATCCGGCAATCAGGTTGATCATGGCTACGAGGTTTCCTCCTTTGCTGATCGTACCATCGAAGTCACGGCCAAAAGCAAATGTCAGCTTACGGTTACTGCCCAGATCATACTCTGCATTCATCACCAACCGCCAGGAAGGATCCACGGTGGAACTCCCGAGGATACTACGATAAAGCGCTTCGGCACTCAGCACAAATTTTTCCCGGGATACATCCAGCAAAAAACGTCCGCCCATATCGAAGGTGGAGAGCTTACCACCTTTGAGCAGACCCGATGGAGCGGCAAATAGCGTGGTGGGATTATAGAGATAGCGGAGAATGAACAATGAACTGATGCCTTTATTCCCGTTCTCGTTCCCCCCGGTCAGCCACATACCGGCCCGGTATACATTGGAGTTGTTGAAGCGGTTGTCCGGAAAATCCAGTGCCATGCCTCCGGAAAAGTCAAGAAAGAAACCGGCCCGTTCTGTTTTGAAAGCGGTAGCGGCTTTCCGGGCAGCGGCAAAAGCGGCTCCGTCCGGTAATACATCATCATAGTCTTCCCCAATGTTCTCTTCCAGTTCACGGATATCCCGGATCAACTGGTTGAATTCTTTCAGCTGTACTTCATTTAATGAATCTTTCATTTCCAGTAATTGCAGGCGTTGTTTTTTTTCTTTCAACAAAGCATATTGCGGATGTTTTTCTTCATAAGCCCGGAGTTCGGCTATCAGTTGTACCTGCGCCTGCCTTAAGACCGTGTATTTATTCCGGGTATCGGCTGTCCAGCGGGGTCGTATTATGGAAAATTTAATCCCCAGTCCCAGTTTGGTGGTCTTTAACGAATCCACGTCTTCCTTGCCTTTGGGACCGATATGTGTATAGCCGGCTGAGAACTGAAAGGATTGTTTGAACGTGTGCTGATTATTATCAAACTGATTCAAACTGTATTTTTTTCTTCCCATTAAAAAAGGAGCGATCTGAAAAGCGTAACTCTCCGGGATAGCCGTGAAATTATTGGTGGCGTTCTGAATGGACAAAGCAAAAGCATTCAGGTCGGCCGGTCGTTCAATGTCGCTCTGCGCGATTCCCAGGATATTAAAAGCCGGCGAGGCCGGTGATTTGAGCAGGTCCAGCCGGATAGTGGAATCCACCGTTACCTGCGCAATGCCTGGACGACAGTAAAGGAATAGTCCAATGAACAATACCAGAATCCTTTTCATAAGCATTAATGAGTCGTGAAGAAAATACTGATTTTATATAATACAGAAGCTCCCTGGGTGGTAACGGTCTTCTCGGCATAGTATTTATAGGGACTCACGCCACCGCGTATGCGAAAATCAAAACTGGTTTTATCCGGCTGGCCCGGCACATCCGTTACCGCGGTATACAATTCCAGGTATTTGCCCCGGAGCGACTGGTTGGTGCCAATGGTCAGCCAGTCCAGCGGGCCGGCATGATTTTTTAAAATGGCTTTGTCTTCCAGCCAGGCTTCGGTGACAGCGGACTGGCCGGTATCGCCGGGAATGACTCTCACCTGGATCTCCTTATCGGAATTGGTTATTTTATAAGGATCAAAGTGGGATGAACGGCTCTGTTCAAAAGCGGCTTTTACACTGGTTTTTTTGGCCATAAACGGACAGGTTTAATGATACAGTAATATACTAATTTTCATGAAATTCATCAACCCCGGACACATCAGACAATTTTTTAATTGCTTAGCTTTAGTGGTATAAAAAAAATATATGAAGCCTGCTATTCTATGCTGCCTGATCTTCCTCTGTTTATCCGCATCGGCCCAGCAACATAATGACACTAAAATCCCCGTCCTAATCCGTTGTGATGATATCGGCATGAGTCATTCCGTGAATATGGCAGCGAAGAAAGTACTGGAAACCGGTATGCCGGTCTCCATGTCCGTCATGGTGCCCTGTTCCTGGTTCAGTGAGGCGGTGGACATGCTGAAACTGTACCCGAATGTATCAATAGGCATACATCTTACCCTGAATGCGGAATGGAAGCAATATCGCTGGGGACCGATAGCTGGTGTGAAGCAAGTGCCTTCTCTGGTGGATTCACTCGGGCATTTCTTTCCTTCCCGGGCGAAACTATTTGCCAATAATCCGCAGCTCGCTGAAATTGAAACTGAGCTAAGGGCCCAGATTGATAAAGCCCTGAAAGCCGGATTAAAAATTGACTACCTCGATTACCATATGGGAGCGGCGATGCAAACACCGGAAACACGTAAGATCGTGGAGAAGCTGGCCGCAGAATATAAAGTGGGCATCTCCCGATATTACGATGAAGTGGATGTGGATGGAGGCTATTCAGCACCGGTGGGATCAAAACTGGATACCTTAAGCAGCAAACTCAGCGCATTGCAACCAGGCGGCACCAAATTATTTGTTTTTCATGTAGGCATGGATGATGCTGAACTCTCAGCTATGGAAGACCTGAATCCATTCGGACCAAAAGATATGAGTAAACACCGGCAGGCGGAACTGGATGCACTGGTATCACCTTCATTCCAGGCCTTGCTTCATCAGGAGAAATTTCGGTTGGTGAATTACAGGAACTTGAAAGAGGGCCACTGATGTATTCCCGCTTCACGGTAATTTTAGCCACGGATTGCACAGATCAACACGGATTTTTTGCCTGCGGCAAAAAGAGATTAGCCACGAAAGCACACGAATAGTCACGAAATAAATACAACATTGTATTCATTCGTGCTTTTTAGTGTGCTTTCGTGGCCACCTTATCCGTGTGAATCTGTGTTATCCGTGGCCCTGTATTTTTCGCGCACTTTAGTGCATTTCGTGGCCGCCTTTCTGTATTCCTTCTTGTCCTTTTCCCGCATTTGGCGGGACAGGCGTGTGTTTTCGTGGCCACCCCTTTTGTGCCGAAGGCATAATAATCCGTGTGAATCTGTGTTATCCGTGGCCCTGTATTTTTCGTGCACTTTAGTGCATTTCGTGGCCACCCAATTTGCCGCAGGCAAATACCGCCGGAGGCAACCAAGAAAAAACCCCGCTGGGAAGCGGGGCATAAAGTTTAGGGGACACAGAACTTTTGGTTTTCATAGATCCGGATAAAACGGACTTGGACATAG
>CAUJFR010000048.1 GCA_963169885.1 Bacteroidota bacterium | reverse complement strand
TATGTGTACTTCAACCAGACTATTCCACCACGGGTGTGGATTATAAGAATTATGACCCTCCACGGGATTTAGCAGTACTGATTCCGGAACATGAAGTACATACCGTTTTCCTCAATAAGCTGACCACTTACAGTCAACTGAAAGATTTAAGCAAACAAGGCTATGATATTTTCGTCAACCTCTGCGAGGGTTATCTCGAGTGGGAGGTTCCGAGTATCGATGTGATTTATACACTTGAGTTACTGAACTTGCCCTTCACGGGTCCCACCACTAAATTGTACGATCCGCCCAAGGAGCTGATGAAATACCTGGCTTATTGCGAAGGGGTCAAAACTCCAGGTTATGTACTAATCAATGAACTGGCTGATGTGGATGAGGCGGTAAAGCACTTAACCTTTCCTCTATTTGTAAAGCCCGCCAAAGCCGGTGATAGTCTTGGTGTGGATGAACGCTCACTGGTCAATAATAAGATTGAACTGCAACAGAAATGTATCAGCATATTGGATGAGTATGGGCCGCTCCTGGTTGAAGAGTATATTAAAGGCAGGGAGTTTACTGTTTTAGTCGCTGCCAATGCTGATGAACACAGCTGCACGGTGTTTCGTCCGGTTGAGTACCTTTTCCCGCAAGGGAGAGCATTTAAAACCTATGCCCTGAAAACATCAGAATTACATCCGGATTGTAATGTGCCCTGTACTGATGAGTCGCTTGACCGTGAGTTGCGGGCGGCCACAGAAAAAATTTTTAAAGGATTTAACGGAGTGGGGTATGCCCGGCTTGATTTCAGGGTCAATGATAAACAGGAGATCTACTTCCTGGAAATCAATTTTACCTGTTCTGTTTTTTATATAGATGGCTATGAGGGCTCCGCGGATTTTATCATCAAATTTGACGGAATCGGTCAGGCGGGATTTCTCCGGCATATGATCGCAGAAGGGATTGCACGCCACCAGCGCAAACTGAAGCCGTTTATCATGAAAGGTAATTCCATAGCCGGTTATGGCATTTATGCTAACAGGGATATCCGGAAGGGGGAAGTCATCTTCAAAGGGGAAGGCCGCGCTCAGCGGATCATCACCAAGCGGTTTGTTGAGAAGCATTGGAATGAGAACGAAAAATTGCATTTCCGCCGGTATGCCTACCCCATCAGTGATGAGGTCTTTATTTTATGGGACGATGACCCTTCTGAATGGGCGCCCCAGAACCATTGTTGTACGCCTAACACAGAATTTGACGGGCTAAACGTATTAGCTATAAGCGACATATCTAAAGGACAGGAACTCACCCTTGATTATGCTAATTTTCTGGATGAGCATATGGAACCATTTGATTGTCAATGTGGTACAAAAAAGTGCCGGGGAAAAATTTCGGGACAAACCGGTAATTCTTTAAATTTGCGGGAGAAATCCATGATCCGTTAAACGACTTACTCACCCCAGAGTCTATTACTTACTCCATTAGATTTTACTGACCCAATAGATGAATTTATCTAAACAGATGAACTATGTCCCGTTTTGCCGTACTCCGTACAATTATGCTTCAGCACCGCTACCGGTTGGTGTTGACCTATATTTTATTTACCCTGGAAATGCTGGGCAGCCTGATGCGCCCCTTTTTCCTGGGTTGGGCCGTGAATGACCTGATCAAGGGCAGTTACCAGGGGCTCTTATTACTATCAGCCGTCCATGTGGCCTGGCTGATCATTGGTACGATCCGGCACCGGCTGGATACCCGTACGTATACCGCTATATATACTTCCCTGGTTACAAAGTTTCTGGCCCGCCGTTATGGCAAGGAGGATGTATCCCGGCTCAGCGCTCACTCCAACCTGGCCCGTGTATTTGTAGATTTTCTTGAATTTGACCTGGTGTATGTGATTGAAGCATTCTATAGCCTCTTTGGCTCGCTGGTCCTTTTATTTTTCTATGATACTTCGGTAGTATTGGTTTGCTTGGCTATATTATTACCCGTAAGCGGTTTCAGTTATTTCTATGGAAAGAAAATGAAGAAACTGAATAAGCAGAAGAACGATGAACTTGAAAACCAGGTTAATATAATTGCCACAGGGAACAATCACTTGATCCGTCAGCACTATGATAATCTCCGTAAATGGCAGATCCGCATCAGTGATCAGGAAGCGTGGAACTTTGGTATTATGGAAATACTGGTGATGATTGTAATCGGGATATCATTATTAGTTACCAATAAAGCAGCAGGATCGGGTATAGAAGCGGGTAGTCTGATTGGAATCTATAGCTATATACAGAAGTTTGTTTCAGGACTGGACACTATACCGTATACCGTACAACGGCTTTCTTCTTTACATGATATTACACGGCGAATTGAAATACAGGAAGAAGATCTGGGGCGTCCGCCATTGCATACAAATACTGGATATAAGGAAGTGGCCTGAGCCACTCCTTATATCCGGCGAAAATTATTTAATTTTTTGAACGAGTTTTTGTCCGCTATTGTCTAGCGCTTTCCCTGCGGCATCATTGACCTTACCTTCATATTTACCGTCAATTTTTTGGGTGCCGGCATTGGATCCATCTGCCAGTTTTGTGAGTTGCATACTACCTTCAATGGTAAAACTTGACAGCGCATTGGGGTCAGTATTTTTAATGGCTTTGAGCAAGCCACCTACTTTACTCCCACTCTTGATTTTGGATAGTTCACTATTGAGCAGGTAATCACATTTCATGGTTTTAGCTTCTTCGGCACTGCTGACCGCAATTGCTTCAATATTACCGGTGGTAAAAGTGCCAACCAGCATCGTTTGTAATTCGGCGGGCTGTACCTGCTCATCCCCTTTGGGAGGAAGAACGCCCACCCGGATCATGTCGGGTGCTTTTTCATCAGAAACCGATTTTTCCTTTAGTTGTTTTTTCGCCTTGTTCATCACCTCATCCAGCATGCCACCCATGTCCATTTTATCCATGAGGTCATCCTCGTTCTTTGTTTCGGTATAACCAGGAGGAATTTCAAATAACATGGAATCGAGTTTTTCCATGGAGAAATCCAAAGTTTCTACATCCGTTTTAAATTCCATGGTAGTCGCAGCTTGTCCCCCCATCATAATGGTAGTGGTTTCTATTAAGGGAAATCCGAGTTTTCCTTTTCCACTTCTACGGGTTACAAAACGGTCCTGGCAATCCGGTAGGGGTTTTTCATCTGGTTGCCTTTGCAGTTGCTGCGGACGATACCTAACCGGGCAGTTGAATTTTGGCAGATCAATATACCAGCCGTCTGTTTTGACTACCATGCTGTCTTTCATCATACAGGCGTCTGCCGATGGTTTCATTTTCTGGGTTGTCCATACATGGCGGGCAGTAAGTCCGTACATTTTTTTACGTTCCCCGGTATCGCGGATACTGTAATAAATGGTAATGACGCCTCCTTTTTCAGGAGTGGTCTTAGGTGTTTTCTCTTTTACAACCGATGCAGGTTTTTTGTTTGCAGGCTCGTCCTCATCAATGATTTCTTCCCGTACTTTATAAAATGAATCAATGTAGTAGAGTTTCTTTTTATCATTGATTTTAATGGTACGCTGGAGATCGCATTGTTCAATAGTAATGGGCTGGGACATGCCCATCATGGCTCCGCTTTCTGTTCGTTTCCGCATGCCCTTTACGAAAACGGTAGATTCCATTTTCATTCCCATTACTGAAGTAGACTGACGGATTTTATATTCCTGGGCTGAAAGCTCAGCAGATGAAATCAGGACTATACAGACTGACAATATTTGAAGAAGGACTTTTTTCATAATCAGTAGGTTTGAACTAAAGGTATAAAAACCGCTGATTGTTGAGAATGATTATTTTCAGGATTGAATTTAATATTAGCGGCCCATAAAAACCATCAGTATTTGTACATCACTCGGATTGATACCGGAGATGCGGCTGGCTTGTCCAAGTGTTCTGGGTCGTATGCGGTTCAGTTTTTCCCTGGCTTCATTTCCTAAAGACCCAATTTTTTTATAATCAAAGGTTTCCGGAATTTCCAGTTCTTCCAACTGAGACATCCTGCTGACCAGTTCTTTTTCCTTTTCGATGTACACATCATATTTGACCTGGATGGCTGCTTGTTCAATGGAGTCTGGTGTGAAAGAGGACAAGGCCGTATTAAGTTTTGGAAGGATAGTTGCCATATCGGATAGTTCCACTGATGGGCGCAATAGAATTTTTTCCGCTTTTTGTTTTTCCGTAATCAACGAAGATCCGATCTGTTCAAACCAGCCATTTATTTCTGCCGGTTCCACGGACATTTCTTTCAATATTTTTTTAATCTGCTCAACGGAAGATTTTTTATCAATGACCTTATCCATCCTTTCCTGGCTTGCCAGTCCGAGTTTGTAGCTTATTTCTGTCAATCTAATATCTGCATTGTCTTGGCGGAGCAAGGTTCTGAATTCTGCCCGGGAGGTAAACATGCGATACGGCTCCTGGGTTCCTTTGCTGATCAGGTCGTCGATGAGCACGCCAATATACGCGTCACTTCTTTTTAATATCAGGGCCTCTTTTTCCACGGCTTTCTGATGTGCGTTTATACCAGCCATCAATCCCTGGCAAGCTGCTTCTTCATATCCGGTGGTGCCATTGATTTGTCCGGCAAAAAACAGATTGTTGATCAGCTTCGTCTCCAGTGAATACTTCAATTGAGTCGGCGGAAAGAAATCATATTCGATGGCATAACCCGGACGGAACATACGGGCGTTCTCGAACCCCGGTATACTACGAAGAGCTTCGTATTGCGTTTCTTCTGGTAAGGAAGTTGAGAAGCCATTAAGATAAATTTCTACAGTGTTCCAGCCTTCCGGTTCTACGAAGAGCTGGTGACGATCTCTTTCGGCAAAACGGTTGATCTTATCTTCAATACTGGGACAGTAGCGCGGACCCACCCCATCAATCCGACCGGCAAACATCGGACTCCGGTCGAAGCCGGTTTTTAAAATATCGTGAACCTTCTGATTGGTATAGGTGATCCAGCAACTTCTTTGTTTAGTTGGCTTTTCTGTATCCAGGTAGGAAAAGCCTACATGCTCGGTATCACCGGGCTGTTCTTCCATTTTTGAATAGTCAAGGCTTCGTCCATCCACCCTTGGTGGAGTTCCGGTTTTAAGGCGGTCGCTTTCAAAACCAAGACTTACTAATTGTTCAGTAATACCAGTGGCTGCTTTTTCAGCGATTCGCCCACCACCAAAATTCTTTTCTCCAATATGTACGATACCATTGAGGAAGGTACCATTGGTGAGCACCACCGATTTTGCCTGGATCTGATGACCCATGCCGGTAATGATCCCGTAGCACCGACCATCTTTTACTAATAAACCATTGACCATGTCCTGGTAAAAATCCAGGTTTGGCGTGTTCTCCAGCATTTCTCTCCACTTCAAGTGAAAGAGCATCCGGTCGTTCTGCGCTCTTGGACTCCACATTGCGGGACCCTTACTCCGGTTTAGCATCCGGAATTGGATGGTAGAGAGATCCGTTACGATACCAGAGTATCCGCCCATGGCATCAATTTCCCTTACAATTTGTCCTTTGGCAATTCCTCCCATGGCAGGATTACAGCTCATCTGGGCAATGGTCTGCATATTCATGGTCACCAACAGGGTTTTGGAACCAAGATTGGCTGCAGCGGCAGCTGCCTCACATCCGGCATGGCCGGCACCTACTACTATGACATCGTATATTGGAAACATGGGGGGCAAAGGTATCTTGTTCTTGGGGCTATTTTTCAAAGTTTTTAAGGAATTCGCTTTCCTTTCTTACATCTTCTAAACTCCGTCCACTATTCAGCATTTCAAATTCAAAGCTGGAATAACCTTCCAGCAGAGAGTGGTAATCCATGTTTTCCTGTATAAACGCCTCTTGGGCAGCTGTGTTTATCGTTTCGGTTTGCTCTATCAGATCAATTTTGGACAACAACTCCCTACAAATTGGATAGTGGGTCTTCTCCAAGAGGGCTTTGAAATAGTTTCTGGCAACCAAAAGATCAGGTCTGGCCCCCCTTTCTTTGTTTGTTTCTATATGCTCTACCCTGATATTTACAAAGCTCCAACAGATTCTTAGTTCATCATCAAGGGCGAAATCGAAATAAGTCACTGGTACTATATGCTCAAACTGCCACTTCTCTCCGAAGTTCTCCCAGGAAGCACCTTCTTTAAACTGGTTTTCGAACCAACGGCGCATATTTTCAATGTCCAGACCGAAATAGGGAGCATAAGCCGCACAGGGAGACTTTTCCAAGACATACCTTCTTAAAGCGATCTGCCATTTCCTCTTTTCCCTAAACCTCAGGAGTTCGGGTGAGTCCTCCTGCTTAGTGTACCTTTTCCTGGTCATATTCTGATGTTTCCACAAAGATAGGCGTTTCACGGGACACTGTTTCAGCCTGAAACGGTGTCCCGTGAAACGGGAATTAAGCTAGAAGCGAGAAGCCAGAAGGGTGTTTCTGCCTGGCTTTTGTGTATTTCTCTGCGCTCTCCGCGTCCTCCGCGGTTTAAAAAAGCGAGAAGCAAGAAGCGAGAAGCGAGAAGGAAGTTTCTGCCTGGCTTTTGTGTATTTCTCTGCGCACTCTGCGTCCTCCGCGGTTTGAAACAAGCGAGAAGCAAGAAGCTAGAAGCGAGAAGGAAGTTTCTGCCTGGCTATTGTGTATTTCTCTGCGCTCTCCGCGTCCTCCGCGGTTTAAAACAAGCGAGAAGCAAGAAGCTAGAAGGAAGTTTCTGCCTGGCTATTGTGTATTCCTCTGCGCTCTCCGCGTCCTCCGCGGTTTGAAACAAGCGAGAAGCAAGAAGGAAGTTTCTGCCTGGCTATTGTGTATTTCTCTGCGCACTCTGCGTCCTCCGCGGTTTAAAACAAGCGAGAAGCAAGAAGCAAGAAGGAAGTTTCTGCCTGGCTATTGTGTATTTCTCTGCGCTCTCCGCGTCCTCCGCGGTTTGAAATAAGCTAAAAGCGAGAAGCTAGAGGCGAGAAGGATGTTTCTGCCGGGCTTTTGTGTATTCCTCTGCGCTCTCCGCGTCCTCCGCGGTTTAAAACAAGCGAGAAGCAAGAAGCTAGAAGCGAGAAGGAAGTTTCTGCCTGGCTATTGTGTATATCTCTGCGCTCTCCGCGTCCTCCGCGGTTTATTCAGAAAAATAGCGGGAAAGCCAGTAATCCTCTCTTTTCCGCATCAGCACGACTTCCTCTTTCTTTTTATCGCCATATCCACAAAGGTGGAGGGCGCCATGGAAGATCACCCGGTGCAGTTCGGATTTGATGCTGGTGCCAAGGGTGCTGGCATTATCTTTTACCCGGTCGATGCTGATATAGATTTCACCAATGGTGGATGGGCCGGCAGAAAGGTCAAATGTGATAATGTCCGTATAATAATCGTGTTGCAGGTATTGACGGTTGATTTCAAGGAGGCGCTTATCGGTACAGAAAATATAGTTGAGGGACTCCAGCGACTTCTTTTCCTTTTTAAAAATGGTTTCGATAAAGGCTTTCAATGCTGTGCGGTTTTCCAATGAAAACCCCTTGGTTTCGAAGAAGAAACAAACTTTTGATGCAGTTGGCATATTTTCAAAATTCGTAAACAAATACCAACCAACAAGGGTAGTTTTGTGCTATTAATAAATTGGATAAATGATTGCAAGGCTATCGGAATTAAAACCAGGACAAGAAGGGATCATTAAAGAGTTTCAGAACAATGAGATCTTTCTGAAGTTAATGGAAATGGGTTGTGTGCCGGGAGAGCGGATTCTGATGGAGCAGATTGCGCCCCTGGGCGATCCGATCTCGGTAAATGTTGCCGGATATCACCTGAGTCTGCGACTGAATGAAGCAGAACATATCCTGGTAGAATTAAAACATTGATTATCAATATTTTAAATGAAAATAGGGCTCTACTTCGGTTCTTTTAATCCCGTACATGCCGGGCACCTGATTATCGCCAGTCATATCCTGAACGAAACAGATATTGAAAAAGTCTGGCTGGTGGTTTCTCCCCAGAACCCTTTTAAACAGGAAAACGGCCTGTTGAATGAATACCACCGGCTGCACCTGGTACAGCTGGCCACGGAACAAGATAACCGGATCAAAGCCTCTGATATCGAGTTTGGCTTACCGAAACCCTCATATACCATCAACACCCTCACCTATCTCGCTGAAAAATTTCCGGACCACGAGTTCTCCATTATCATGGGCAGCGATAGTTTTCAAAACCTGCACAAATGGAAAAACGCGGAACTGATCATCCGGGACTATGAAATCTATGTATATCCCAGGCCGGGTTTTCCAGCAGATAATACGATTAATGCTCGTATGAAAATGATCGACGCGCCCCTGTTACAACTATCGGCCACGCATATACGAAAATGTATTGCCGACGGAAAATCGATCCGGTATATGGTCCCCGATATTGTACTGGAAGAAATAGAGAAAGGCGGCTATTATAAGAAATAACCCAGGGCCAGGCAGGCCATTACGATCAGCGGTGGAATGAAACGCGTAAACTGCAGCAGCAGAATGGTGCCCAGGATCACCAGGATATTGATCTTGCTGATTGTATTGGGACCCACAAACGAAATATCCCGCATGATATAAAATGAAGAAGCGATCATGATACCCACCACCACGGCATTGATTCCTTCCAGTGACCGGTAGACCACGGCATATTTCCGGAGATTATGCCAGATCGGGAAAAAGAATAACACCAGCAGGGCACTGGGTAAAAAAATGGCAATCATTCCGATCAGACAGCCCAGCACCTGCATTTCGGTGCCCATATCCTTCAGGGCCATACCCCCGGTGAAAGAGGCAATTGAAAATACCGGCCCGGGTACCGCCTGTACAATACCCATCCCTGTATATAGTTTTTCCTGGTCGATCTGAACCACATTCGGGTTTTTCTCCCGGATTGCTTCAGGGCGCACACTCCATTGTTCATACATCATCGGCATCAGCACCTGTCCACCGCCAAATACCAGGCTGCCCATCCGGTAGGTATTTTCAAAAAGGTTGATCGGTTTCCGGTTGGCCCAGTCATTTTTCCGGGCAGCTTCCGAAAGAATACCCGCTGCGATAAAGATGATACCGAATAACCAGAAATTCCACCAGCGGATCTTTTGGGGTTTTTGTTCCACTTGTGGTATACGGGTCTGGCTGAAATTGGTGGCGATTCCCCCGGCAACGATCAGGGCCGGGATTACCCATGTTTTTCCAAAAAGAAAATAAGTGGCCGCCACGCTGCAAATCATAATGATCCAGGTGATCGTGTTTTTTATAGCATGCGGAAAAATATGCAGCACAGCATACCCCAGGAATCCGGCCGCCATCGGTGGGATAAATTTAAAAATGTCTGTGCCCAATTGTCTTTTATCAATATACTGTAACAGGAAGGAAAGCGCACCCATTAATATCGAAGCGGGAAGGATCCATACAATCAGGGTTAATACCGCCAAGGGCACACCCCCGCGTTTATATCCAATCAGGGTCAGAGTTTGTGTGGAAGAAGCGCCGGGTAATAGTTGGCAGAAGGCATTGTATTCCATCAGCTCCTTCTCGGTAACATAGGGAGTACCCTGCACAAATGTTTTCATCATCATACCCATATGCGCCTGTGGTCCGCCAAAAGCAGAAACACTATGAAAAAAAACAGCCCTTAAAAATGGCAGATGGCGTAACAGCATTGCGGATTAAATATAAAAAAATTAACCCAAGCAAGAGCTGATCATACAAATGGTGCGGAATTATACTAAATTCATTACTTAATTAATAAGAAGTCCTGATGAAACAAAAACTGCTTACGCTCCTGTTGTTCTCCCCTTTTATACTTCCTGCCCAAAAAGGCACAACTGATCTGACAGCAAAGATCAATGCCGCTGCCGATAAAATTGAATCCAAAACAATTACCTGGCGACGCGATCTTCACGAACATCCGGAACTTGGCAATAATGAGGTTCGCACAGCAAAGATCATTGCGGACCATCTTCGGTCACTTGGTCTTGAAGTAACCGAAGGCGTGGGAAAAACCGGCGTGGTGGGTGTACTTAAGGGAGCCAAACCCGGTCCCTGCATCGGGCTAAGAGCAGATATGGACGGACTTCCGGTAGTTGAAAGGGTAAACCTGCCCTTTGCTTCCAAAGTGAAGTCGACTTATAACGGACAAGCCGTTGGTGTGATGCATGCCTGTGGTCACGATACACATGTATCTATATTAATGGGGGTGGCCGAAATCCTCGTCGGCATGAAAAAAGACCTGGCCGGGACCATAAAATTTGTTTTTCAGCCTGCTGAAGAAGGTCCGCCCGAAGGAGAAGAAGGCGGGGCTCCCCTGATGATCAAAGATGGTGTACTTGAAAATCCGCATGTGGATGTGATGTTTGGCCTGCATATCAACTCACAGACCGAAGTGGGTAAGATCAAATACCGGGTGGGTGGCATCATGGCGGCTTCCGACTGGTTTAAGATAAAAGTAAAGGGTAAACAGACCCATGGCTCCCAGCCCTGGGCCGGTATTGATCCTGTAGTGGTGTCGGCACAGATCATCAACGGACTTCAGACCATTGTGAGCAGGCAGACGGAACTGACGAAAAACCCGGCGGTGATTTCGGTCAGTGTTATCAATGGAGGTGTCCGTTCCAATATTATTCCCGAGGACGTGACCATGCTGGGTACCATCCGGACCCTGGATACCGGAATGCAGCGGATCATTCATGAAAAAATTGCGCTTACGGCCGCAAAAATTGCCGAAAGTTCCGGAGCCAGCGCCGAGACCACTATTGATAAAAAAACACTGGTCACTTATAATGACCCGGCCCTGACTAAAAAAATGCTTCCCGCTTTTATCAAAGCTGCCGGGGAAGAAAATGTAATTGAAACCGAGGCGGTGACCGGTGCAGAGGATTTTTCTTTCTTTGCAGAGAAAGTGCCCTCTATTTTCTTTTTTATAGGTGGTATGGAAAAAGGCAGGGACCCCAAAACGGCTTTTCCGCATCACACACCCGATTTTGTATTGGATGAAAGCGGGATGAGAACCGGAGTAAAAGCCTTTTGCCACCTGGTTTTTGATTACCTGCAGTCAGCTACAAACCCAGCTAAAAAAGCATTCTGATGATAAAGTCTTTTATATTGAGCGGCGCACTGTTCCTGTGTGCCGCTTTTTCTATCCAGGCACAACGCACGGATAAAAAATTACAAACCGCACTACAGTCGATGGTCAGTGGATATCAGGGCGATATCGGTATCTATGTGAAAAATCTGCGTACCGGAAAAACAGCCGTGATTAATGCGGATACGATTTTTCCTACAGCGAGTATTGTAAAAGTGCCAATTCTGCTGGGCGTTGCCGACCGCATGAATAAAGGGGAGCTTGCCTATGATTCCTCGCTTACTTATAAAGATTCCCTCTTGTATGAAGGTTCCGATATCCTGGGTTCGTTCAAATCCGGGGAGAAGATCGCCCTTAAAAAAGTATTGATGCTGATGCTGACCACCAGTGATAATACCGCCAGTCTCTGGCTGCAAAGCCTGGCCGGCACCGGCACCCGGATCAATAGTATTTTGGATAGCCTGGGCTTTAAGGATACCCGGGTCAATTCCCGCACACCTAACCGGGAAGCCAACCGGGGTCAATATGGTTGGGGACAAACCACGCCCCGTGAAATGGGCATGCTCTTCGAAAAGATCTACCGGTTTGAGGTATTTTCAAAAACAAGCAGTGAACGCATGCTTCGTTTACTGGGACGGAATTTCTGGGATGAAGAAGAAGCGATTTCTGTTTTCCCGGCAACGATTGAAGTCTTCAGTAAAAACGGATGTGTGAACGCTTCCCGCAGCGAAGCGATGATCGTGAATGTTCCCGGGAACCCATTTGTTTTCTGCATTTTCACGAAGAACAATAAAGACACGAGCTGGACAAGGGAGAATGAGGCCTGGACCATGGCCAGAAAAATAGCCACTTATTTGTGGGAGTATTATAACAAATAAGTCGGGTAGAAAACTACTTTAATAGCTGATACACCAGCAAACTCAGCAAATAGGCCAGTCCCGTCATATATACCAGTTGTATCGCAGGCCACTTCCAGCTTCGGGTCTCTCTTTTCACTACAGCAAGAGTACTCATACACTGCATGGCAAATACATAAAAAATCAGGAGCGATAAGCCACTGGCCAGGGTAAAGACCGGTGTGCCGTCGGGACGTACCGCCGCTTTCATTTTTTCTTTGAGTAATAAACCACCATCATCGGTATCCCCCACACTATATAAAGTGGCCATGGTCCCCACAAAAACTTCACGGGCGGCGAAAGAAGTAACCAGGGCGATTCCGATTTTCCAGTCATAGCCTAATGGAGTAATAGCAGGTTCAATGGATTTTCCGATAATGCCGGCAAAGGAGCTTTCCAGTTTTTCGGTATGATAAGCTTTATCCAGCAAGGCCGCATCGGCCCCGGGTTGTAATTTCAGTTGTTCATATTTAGCGGTGATTTCCTGCATGGTATTGCCCGGACCAAAAGAACTCAGGGCCCAGAGCACCAGGCTGATGATCATAATGATTTTTCCCGCATCCACCACAAAGATTTTTGCCTTGCTGATCATAGTGGGCAAG